>NZ_JBHFAB010000008.1:0-173470 GCF_042510955.1 Streptacidiphilus cavernicola | reverse complement strand
CGGACAGACCATCCCCAACCTGGTCATCGTCCCGGTCACCAACGGAAAGGTCGACCTCTACAACGGCTCCAGCGGAACCGTCGACCTGCTCGCCGACATCACCGGCTACTACTCCGCCAACGGCAAGGGCTCGGTGCTGACCGCGGTCGGCCCGTCGCGGATCCTGGACACCCGGTCCGGGCTGGGTGCGGCCAAGGCCCGGGTCGGCGCACGCAAGACCGTCAAACTCACCGTCGCGGGCGTGGCCGGAGTGCCCAGCAGCGGGGTCACCGCGGTGGCCATGAACGTCACCGAGGTCTCACCCACCAAGCCCGGCTTCATCACCGCCTACCCCGACGGCGGCAAGCTGCCCACCGTCTCCAACCTCAACTTCAGCGCCGGACAGACCATCCCCAACCTGGTCATCGTCCCGGTCACCAACGGAAAGGTCGACCTCTACAACGGCTCCAGCGGAACCGTCGACCTGCTCGCCGACATCACCGGCTACTACTCCGCCAACGGTTCGTTCTTCCAGACCGCGGGTCCGGTGCGGGCGATGGACACCCGCAGCGGACTCGGCGGGGCCGGCGGGGCGGTCGCCTCCCACGGGGCCGCCGGCCTGGACGTGATGGACCTGCCGGGGACACCGCTTCCCGGCACGGTCACCGCGGTCGTGCTGAACGTGACCGTGACCGGCTCCACCAAGCCCGGGTTCCTCACCGTGTTCCCGGACAGCCAGACCCTGCCGACCGTCTCCAACCTCAACTTCGGGGCCGGGCAGACGGTGTCCAACCTGGTGGTGGTCCCGGTGATCGACGGCCGGATCGACTTCTACGACGGAACGAGCGGGACCGTCCAGGTCATCGCCGACCTGGACGGGTACTACTACACCACCACGTAGGCGGCACGACCGGTCCGATCCGTACGACCGGTCCGACCCGTCCGAAGCCGAGCCCGTGGCCGGTCCCCCTCGCGGGGGCCGCTGCCGCGGGCTCGGTCCGTTGCGGCTCCCGCTTTCCCGCCGCGCACCCCGCCGGAGGCCCCCGGTGAGGACGGGGACACGAAGGTGAAATCGCCCCTTGCGCGTTCTCGGCGGGGGGATCAGGGACGATGGGGCTGTGCTGGATGACTGGATCGCCGCGGTGAAGTCCGAACTGGGCATCGACCTGGACGTCGACGTGCCCGGTCTGCTCGACATGACCAGAGAGGTCGCCCACGGGGTGGCCCGTCCCGCCGCGCCGCTGACGGCCTTCCTGGTCGGCTACGCGGCCGGTCTCGCGGGTGGCGGTGCGGAGGCGGTCGCCGACGCCAATCGCAGGGCCGCGGCACTGGCTGCCCGTTGGACTGCCGAGGAGCCGGGGTGAGCGGCGGCGAGTCCTCTCCCGAGGACGACGGCGACCTGCTGCGGGCGTACCCGTACCTGCTCCGGAGCACGGCGGTGACCACGCGGCCGGGCGAGCCCGCCGCCGAGCCGGGGCCCGAGCGGCTGCGCGAGCCGGAGCCGGTGCCTGAGCGAGGGTCCGGGTCGGGGTCGATCCCGGCCAGGGCCGCCGCAGCTGACGTACCGTTCGACTACGCGGCGCCGCTGCCCGCGGCTGAGGCCGTGCCCGTGCACCCGCCCGTGCCCGGGTCGGAGCCGCCGCGACCGCGGACCGGCGGTGCGGGGCCGTACGACTACGCCGCCGCGGAGGCGCGCGCGAGCGGCGCGGGCTCCGATCCGCGCTCCGGCCGGGACCCTGGCGAGCACCCCGCCCAGCAGTCCGGCCAGCGCTCCGGCGCGTCCGCCGGTACGCGCTCCGGTCCGCACACGGACCCCCGCTCCGGCCCGGAGCCCGGATCGGGTGCCGCCGTGCCGATGGCCTGGGCGCAGGCGCGGGCGCGGGCCGTGCGCGCGGCCGGTGCGCCGTTGCCGCCGGTGCGGCTGCCGCTCGCGGACGCCTTCGGCGGGACCCTAGCCGTCCCGCTGGAGGCGCTGAGCGACCTGCCGGCCTTCGACACCTCGGCGATGGACGGCTGGGCGGTCTCGGGCCCCGGCCCGTGGCGCCTCGCCGCCGACCCCTGCGCGGACGGGATCCTGGCCGGACGGAAGGGCGCGGCCCCGCTCGCCGACGGCACCGCCGTACGCATCGCCACCGGGGCACAGCTCCCGCCCGGCGCCACCGCGGTACTGCGCAGCGAGGACGGACAGGTCCGTCGCGGCGCAGGCGTCGGCGGTGTCGGCAACGGCGGCGTCGACCTGCTGCACGACTGCGGCTCGACCCCGCTGGAGCAGGGCCGGGACATCCGTCCGCGCGGCCAGGAGTGCCGGACCGGGGAGCCGCTGCTGCCGCCGGGCACCGCGGTCACCCCGGCCGTACTCGGCCTCGCCGCCGCGGCGGGCTGCGACCTGCTCGCCGTCCACCGCCGTCCGACCGTGGAACTGCTGGTCCTCGGCGACGAACTGCTGGACGCGGGCCCGTCCAAGGACGGCCGGACCAGGGATGCGCTCGGCCCGCTGCTGCCGTCCTGGCTGCGGTCGTACGGGGCGCGGGTCGGCGCCGTGCGCCGGGTCGGTGACGACCTCGGCCTGCTGACCGAGGCGGTGCTGCGCAGCACCGCCGACATCGTGGTCACCACCGGCGGCACCGCGGCCGGACCGGTCGACTTCCTGCACCTGGCGCTGGCCGGGATGGGGGCGAGGCTGCTGGTGGACGGCGTCCGGGTGCGTCCGGGCCACCCGATGCTGCTGGCCGCGCTGCCCGCGGAGCCGGGGAAGCGGACCCGCTTCCTGGTCGGCCTGCCCGGGAATCCGCTGGCCGCGGTCGCCGGGGTGGTGACCCTGGCCGAGCCGCTGCTGCGGACCCTCGGCGGCTGCCCGGCCGCGCCGCCGTACCTGGTCGAGGCGGCCGTCGCGCTGCCGGGGCACCCGCAGGACACCCGGCTGGTGCCGGTGGCGCTGCCCGCGCGGGGGGTGCTGCCGCTGGCGTTCGACGGCCCGGCGATGCTGCGCGGGCTGGCGCTGGCCGAGGGCCTGGCCGTGGTGCCGCCCGGCGGGCTCCCGGCCGGGGCGCGGGTCGAGATCCTCGACGTCCCCGCCGGATGAGCGCCGACCGTCCGCGCGGCGGCCGACCGCGCGGCCCCCGGGCAGGCAACCGGCCGGGCAACCGCTCGCGCCGGGAGCGCGGCGGCGCGGGCCTGCCCGGGGAGGCCGCGCTGCGGCAGATCCTGCTGCCCGCGCCCGCCACCGCGCCGCTGAGGCAGGTCGGCCGCCGCTTCGTGCTGGCGCTGCTGGTCATGCTCGCCACCATCGCCATCGTCTACCTCGGCCGCAACGGCTACCGCGACAGCGCCCACGACCACCTCGACCTGCTCGGCTCCGCCTACTACGCCACGGTCACCCTCTCCACCACCGGCTACGGCGACATCACCCCGGTCAGCGACAGCGCCAGGCTGGTCAACATCCTGCTGATCACCCCGCTCCGGGTGCTGTTCCTGATCATCCTGGTCGGCACCACCCTGGAAGTCCTGACCACCCGCACCCGCCAGCTGTGGCGGATCAAGCACTGGAGGGCGGACGTGGACGAGCACGTGGTCGTCGTCGGCTACGGCACCAAGGGCCGCCACGCGGTGGAGACCCTGCTGCAGAAGGGCGTGCGCCGGGACCGGATCGTGGTGGTCGACCCGGAGCCGGCCTCGGTCCGGGCGGCGAACGAGGACGGGCTGGTCGGCGTCCTCGGCGACGCCACCCGGACCGAGGTGCTGCGCCGGGCCGAGGTCGAGCGCGCCGCGCAGATCGTCATCGGCACCCAGCGCGACGACACCGCCGTACTGGTGACCCTGACGGCACGCCAGCTCAACCGGCGGGCCACGGTGGTGGTCGCGGTGCGGGAGGACGAGAACGCCCCGCTGCTCCGGCAGAGCGGGGCGGACGTGGTGGTCACCAGCTCCAGTTCGGCCGGGCGGATGCTGGGCGTCTCCAGCCTCAGCCCGCACACCGGGGCGGTTCTCGACGACCTGCTGACCGTGGGGAACGGCCTGGACATGATCGACCGCCCGGTGACCGCCGCCGAGACCGGGCGCAGCCCGCACGACTGCGTCGACCTGGTGGTCAGCGTCGTCCGCGGCAACCGCAGGCTCCCCTACACCGACCCCGAGACGGCGGTGCTGAAGTCGACCGACCGCCTCATCGTCATCCGCCTCGCCGCGGACGCCGACCCGGTCTGAGGACCCGTCACCCGGCGGTACGTCAGCTCACCCGGCGGTACGTCAGCGGTCCAGGTCGACGATCTCCTGCGCGAAGACCGTCCCCAGCGGCTCGGGCCCGACGTACTGCTGGCAGGTGCACGGGCGGGCGGCGTACTCGGTCGGCTTGCGTTCGGAGTCCCAGGCTGTCGGCGCCTCGACCACCTCGTGGCACTTCCCGGCCCGGTCGTGCTTCGCCAGGTGGTGCGTGCAGCCGCAGACCGGCTCCGGCGGACGGTTCGCCGCGGCCAGGGACCGCTGCCGCTTCTCGTTCGCCTTCAGCAGTTCCAGCTTCCGTTCGTGCCTGGTCCGCAACGCGCCCCGGAACTGCTGACCGACCCGGCCCCCGAAGACCAGCACCAACGGAATGATCCACCACAACCAGCCGCCCATCCGCGCCTCCCGCTTCGCGTATGCCCCCACGGCTCAGCCTACAGACCGTCAACCCGCTGTCACCTGATGGGCGCAACCGGGTCGCCGCCCGGTCGTGGCCGTTACACCGTTGATTCGGGCAGACAGGACATGACGACCTCCCGGGCGGGGAGCGAGGAAGGCGGGCTGAGGCGACGATGGCCGACGGAGCGTCAGCGCTGACCCGGTCCGGGGCACGGTTCCCGGCACCGTCCTGGCTGCCGTCCTGGCTGCGGCCCCGGTGGCGGACCGGGCGGGGCGGGCGCCCGGAGCGGCACGGCCCGATCGTACGCCGCCGGCCGTCCTGGGGCGCGGTGCTCGGCGCCTGGGCCGGCTACAGCCTGTCGCTCACCCCCTCGCTGCTGCCTCGGGCCTGGTGGCTGCAGGGCCTCTGCGCCGCCGTCTCGGCCGCCATCGGCTATGCGCTGGGTGCCGCCGTCCAGGCGGTGGCCCGCCGCTGCGGCGCCCGTCCCGGGCCGCGGACCGTCCGCTGGGCCTGGTGGATCCTCGGCGCGGTCGTGCTGGTCGGGACGGTGCTGGTGACCGCCCGTAGCGTGCACTGGCAGGGGGAGGTGCGCAGGGCGGTCGCGCTGCCACCGCAACTGCCCTGGTGGCAGTGGGTGCTGGTGCCGCTGGTGGCCGTGGCCGTGGGCGGGCTGCTGGTGCTGCTGGCCCGTTCGCTGCGGCTCGGCGCGAGGGCGCTGGCCCGGGTGCTGCGCCGGGTGGCGCCGGCGCCGGTCGCCTACGCGGCCGGGGCGGCGCTGGTCGCGGTGGTGGTCGTCGGCGTGGTCCAGGGGTTCCTGCTCAGCGGGGTGCTCTCGGCGATCGAGAGCGGCGCTTCGCTGGCCGACCGCGGCACCTCGCCGGGCATCGTGCGGCCCGACCTGCCGACCCTCTCCGGCAGCCCCGTCTCGTACGAGTCCTGGGACAGCCTGGGCAACCAGGGCCGCAACTTCGTCGGCCAGGCGAGCACCCGGGACGAGCTGACCCGCTTCGCCGGACGCCCGGCCATGGACCCGGTCCGGGTCTACGTCGGGCTGCGCTCCGCGGACACCCTGCCGAAGCGGGCCGCCCTGGCGGTCGCCGAGCTGGAGCGCACCGGCGGCTTCTCCCGCAAGGTGCTCGCGGTGATGGGCACCACCGGCAGCGGCTGGATCAACCCGCAGGCCTCCGCCCCGCTGGAGTACATGTACGCGGGCGACAGCGCCGAGGTGGGCCTGCAGTACTCCTACCTCCCGAGCGTGGCCTCGGTGCTGACCGAGGACGAGGCCGCGAAGGCCGGCGCGGCGCTGTTCGACGCGGTACGCGCCAAGTGGCTGACCCTGCCGGCCGCCACCCGCCCGAAGCTGGTGGTGTTCGGCGAGAGCCTGGGCTCCTACGCCACCGAACGGGCCTTCGACGGCGACCCGTCCCGGCTCGGGACCGAGGCCGACGGCGCGCTGCTGGTCGGGCCGACCTTCGACAACCCGCTCTGGCTGGAGGTCACCCGGGACCGCGAACCGGGCAGCCCGCAGTGGCGGCCGGTGGTGGACCGGGGTGCGCGGTTCCGCTTCGCGCAGGTGCCCGCCGACCTCGGCGTCCCGGCGACGCCGTGGCCGGGACCGCGCACGGTCTACCTGCAGAACGGCTCCGACCCGATCGTCTGGTGGAGCCCCGGGCTGCTGTTCCACCGACCCGACTGGCTGGACCGCCCGCGCGCCGCGGACGTCTCCCCGGCCATGAACTGGTACCCGGTCCTGACGTTCTGGCAGGTGGCCTGCGACCTGGCCGACGCCAACGGCGTCCCGCACGGCCACGGGCACCGGTACGGCACCATGCCCACCACCGCCTGGGCGGCGATCGTCCCACCGCCCGGCTGGACCTCCGCCGACACCGAACGCCTGGCCGCCCGGCTGACCGGCCTGGGCCAGGGGTGACCGCGCGGCGGGGTTCCCGGGGTGCGGGCATCCCGGGCGCGGGCTTCCCGGGCGCGGGCCTTCCGGGCTCGGGCTTCCCGGGTACGGGCATCGCGCGTACGGACGTGGCGACCGCGGTCACCGTCGCGGTGCTGGTGCTGGCCAATCTGACCAACAACCGCTGGGCCCCCGGCTGGGGCCTGCTGACCGCCGCCGTCACCGTCGCCGTGCTGCTCGCCGTCCTGCGCCCGGTCTGCGCCGACTGGGCCGACACCGCCGAGCTGACCGGCCTGGCCCCGGCCACCCTGCCGCGCGGCGCGCGCTGGTGCCTGTCGCTGATCGGCATCGTCGCCGCGGTCTACCTGGTCGGCGCGCTGCTGCCGTTCACCCGGGACCTGTTCGCGGACCGGCGCACCGACGCCCTGCCGGGCGACACGGTGGCCGCCAAGGTGCTGCTGTACGTCCCGTTCGGCACGGTGCTGCTGGAGGAGTTCGCGTTCCGCGGCGCGCTCTACGGCCTGGTCCGCCGGGCGCACGGGACGGTTCCGGCGACCGTGCTGTCCTCGGTGCTGTTCGGTCTGTGGCACATCCTGCCCTCGCTGCACCTGTCCACCGAGAAGCCGGCCCTCACCCCGCTGTTCGGCGACTCGGTCTGGGGAGCGGTCGCGGCCGACGCGGGCGCGGTCCTGTTCACCGCGCTGAGCGGGGTGGTCTTCTGCGAGCTGCGCCGCCGCAGCGGCAGCCTGCTCGCCCCGATCGGCCTGCACTGGGCCACCAACGCCCTCGGCTACGTCGCCGCCTACCTCATCGCGCAGACCTGATCCGGTACGGATCTGACATCACCTCAGCCCCGACATCGCACACACCCGTCCCGCGCCCGGGTAGCGTCGGAGCCATGCGAGCCATCACGATCACCACGCCCGGCGGCCCCGAGGTCCTGGAGCTGACCGAGGTCCCCGCACCCGTCCCGGCAGCGGGCGAGGTCCTGGTCGAGGTCGCGGCCACCGCCGTGAACCGGGCCGACCTGCTGCAGCGTCAGGGCTTCTACGACCCGCCGCCCGGCGCCTCCCGCTACCCGGGCCTGGAGTGCTCCGGCCGGATCACCGCGCTGGGCGCCGGGGTCAGCGGCTGGGGCGTCGGCGACGAGGTCTGCGCGCTGCTCTCCGGCGGCGGCTACGCCGAGCAGGTCGCGGTACCGGTGGGGCAGCTGCTGCCGGTGCCCAAGGGCCTCGACCCGGTCACCGCGGCGGCCCTGCCGGAGGTCACCTGCACGGTCTGGTCCAACGTCTTCCAGGCCGCGCACCTGCGGCCGGGCGAGACGCTGCTGGTGCACGGCGGCAGCAGCGGGATCGGGACGATGGCGATCCAGCTGGGCAAGGCCATTGGCGCGCGGGTCGCGGTGACTGCCGGCAGTGCGGAGAAGCTGGAGGCGTGCCGGGGGCTGGGCGCGGACGTCCTGATCAACTACCGAGACCAGGACTTCGTGGCCGAACTCGGCCCGGACGGCGCTGATGTGATCCTGGACGTGATCGGTGCCAAGTACCTGGACCGCAATATCGACGCCCTCGCCGTCAACGGACGGCTCGTCATCATCGGCATGCAGGGTGGCGTTCAGGCCGAGCTGAACATCGCCAAGCTGATGGCCAAGCGCGCCGCCGTGCTCTCCACCTCGCTGCGCGCCCGTCCGCTGCACGAGAAGGCCGCGATCGTGGCCGCCGTGCGCGAGCATGTGTGGCCGCTGCTGGAGAACGACCGCATCCACCCGGTCATCGACCGCGTCCTCCCCCTCGCCGACGCCGCCGAAGCCCACCGCCTGATTGAAAGCAGCACCCACATCGGCAAGATCCTGCTCCATGCCTGAGGTGAGGCGCTCCGCTCGACGGTATGATGAATGGTATGGCAACGAAGAAGTACACCGTGACACTGCCGGAGGACCTGGCGGAAGAGATCCGCGCAGAGGTGGGGTCCGGTGGATTCAGCCGGTACGTCGCGCAGGCCATAGAGCGCCAGCGCGAGCGTGATCATCTCCATGAGTTCGTCGGCTGGTGGGAAGGCGAGCACGGGGAGGTGACCGACGAGGAACTGGCCGGGGCTGAGGCCGAGCGGCTTGCGGTGCAACGCCTGCACGCCGACCGCAAGGCCCGGTCCGTGCCGGACCGCAAGGCGGGCTGATGTCCGAGCTCGTCTACCTTCTCGATAGCGAGGGCCTGTCGCAGGCCGTCCTGGGCAACCGCACGATGGGTGCCCGGCTGAAGGATGCGGACCGCTCCGGGGTCCGGGTGATGACCACCTCCATGACCCTCATCGAGGCGTACCACGGCCGGGTCAAGAAGAGTGCCTGGTCCTGGACCCTGTCGAAGATCGCGGTGGAGCCGATCACTAGGGAAATCGCGGCGGAGGCGATCATCCTGCTGGAAACCGCCGGCCTGCACGGGCACAAGTACGCCATCGACGCCGCACTCGCGGCCGTGGCTCTGCGTCAGCGGGGCGACGTCATCGTCTTCACCTCCGACGAGGAGGACATGAGGCTTCTCTGCGGCGATCGGGTCATCGTGCAGCGGATCTGAGCAGACCGAGCCGCCGGGGCACGTGGGGGTACTGTCCCGAGGTCCAACGTCTTCCAGGCCGCGCACCTGCGGCCGGGCGAGACCTTGCTGGTGCACGGCGGCAGCAGCGGCATCGGCACCATAGCGATCCAGCTCGGCAAGGCCATCGGCGCGAAGGTCGCCGTCACCGCCGGCAGCGCGGACAAGCTGGACGCCTGCCGCAAACTCGGCGCCGACGTCCTGATCAACTACCGCGACCAGGACTTCGTCGAAGCCGTCGGTTCGGCCGACGTCATCCTCGACGTCATCGGCGCCAAATACCTCGACCGCAACCTCGACGCCCTCGCCGTCAACGGCCGCCTGGTCGTCATCGGCATGCAGGGCGGCGTCAAGGCCGAACTGAACCTCGGCAAGCTGATGGCCAAACGCGCCGCCGTCATCGCCACCAGCCTGCGCGCCCGCCCCCTGGACGAGAAGGCCGCCATCGTCGCCTCGGTCCGCGAACACGTCTGGCCCCTGATCGACTCAGCCGTGATCCGGCCGGTCGTACACACCACCCTCCCCCTCGCCGACGCCGCCGAAGCCCACCGCCTCATGGAAAGCAGCACCCACATCGGCAAGATCCTGCTGACGGCCTGAGGGACGCACCAGGCGATATCAGTCCCGCCTCGCAGATGATATCGTTTAGATGTCGCCTATAAGGTTCTGGAGATATCGTGTCCCGTACCGTGATTGATCTCGACGACGAGATGGTCGAAGAGGCCATGCGCCTGTACAACGTCAGGACGAAGGCAGCAGCCGTTCGCGCCGCCATGGAGGACGCCGTCAAGCGCCGCCTTCGGCAGGAGTTCGTCGAGTCGATCAAATCTGGCGAGATCGACTTGACCTACGACTCCCGCAAGCAGGGTCTCATCGCGTGAACGAGCGTTACCTGATCGACAACTCGGCGATGCAGCGCTGGGCGAAGCCACGCGTTGCTGCCGTCCTCGACGATCTGCAGGAGCGAGGACTGCTCGCCATCTGCGGCCCGGTCGAGATGGAGATCATGTACTCGGCCCGCAATGACTCCGAGGCGAGGTTTCTCCATCGTCGCCTGCTCGGCTTCGACTACCTGTCCACGCCGGACGAGGTCTGGGACCGTGCCACGGAGATCCAGCGCGCGGCCATCCGCAAGGGCTTCCACCGCGCACTGTCGATGCCGGATCTGCTCATCGCCGCCACCGCCGAGCGGCACGGAGCGACTGTGCTCCACTACGACCAGGACTACGACATGATCGCCTCGCTGACCGGGCAGCAGACTCGCTGGGTCGTCAGCTCCGGCACTGCCGACAGCCAGGTCTGAACCTTCGGCTCCTCCGTGTTGCCATCACCTCGACAGCAGCCGTAGCCGACCAGCAACGCAGGCCGAAACCCCACATCAGCCGACGTCATCGGCGCCAAGTAACAGGCCCGACCGGGCGGTACTGGTCGCAGTCTCCTGGACCGCCGCAGACCCCGCACACCCTCGCCCTCGCCCTCAACTGGTGGGACGGCAGTACGACTGGCCGCCTCACCACGACCGGGCACGGCAGACTGGCGACTCCGCCGCTTCGCCCCCCAAGGCCACACGGCGGGGGGTGGGATGACCTGTCGGGCAGCGATTCGATGAGCCGGCTCATCCGTCCCGGTCCGGACGTGGGCAGGGGCGGTCGACAGCTCGGGCGGCGGCCTCGGCGCGGGCACGCTCCACGTCGGGCCAGGTGTCGCAGTCGAGGGCGGCGCCGGAGGTGTCCGGGACGCGGGTGGTGCGGAGGGCGCCGACGAGTCGGCGCAGGGGCAGGCCCGCGGGGTCGCCGCCGTGCTCGGCCAGCAACGCGGCCAGCGCGGCGCCCAGCGGCGCCGACCGGTACGCGGCGGCCAGCGGCTGCTCCCGTCCGTCCTCGTCGACCAGGACCGCGGCGTCCACGTCCCGGTCCCGGCGCAGCTCGGCGACCAGCGCCTCTGCCGTGTCCGTGGTGAAGAACGGCAGGTCGGCCGCCAACAGCAGGACCACCCCCGCGGTGACCCGCGGCAACCCCGCCGCGACCGCGGCCACCGGGCCTCCGCCCGGCGGCTCCTCACGGACCCGGGACACCCGCGGCAACCCCGCCGCGCGCCCGGCGGTCGCCCGTTCCGGGCCGACCACCACCACCGTCCGGGCCCCGGCGCAGCCGTCCAGGACCCGGTCGAGCAGCGACCGGCCGCCGACCTCCAGCGCGGGCTTGTCCGTGTCCCCGCCGAGCCGCCGAGCCGCGCCGCCGGCCAGCACCACCGCGTCGTACGCCTCGTCGTCGTCCATGCGGCCCAGTACACCAGGCCGGGGGCCGGCGGAGGGCCGCGCAGAGGAGAGCCGGTACTCAGAGCTGGTGCTCGGCCAGGATGTCGCCGATCTCCTGCTCGTACGCGGGCGCCGGGCCGAGGAACAGCTCCAGGTGCTTGGCCCAGGCGTGGTAGCGGTGCAGCGGGTAGTCGAGGTCGGCGCCCATGCCGCCGTGCAGGTGCTGCGCGGTGGCGGCGATGCCGCGGACCCCCTCCGCCGACCAGACCTTCGCGGTGGCCAGGTCCGCCGCCAGCGGGATCCGTCCGGCGTCCGCGCCGTTGGCCGTCCCCGCCTCCGCTCCGCCGGCCGTCCCCGGGTCCACCTCGGCGTCCGTCCCCGGACCGTCGCCCTCCGGGCGGCCGATTCGCCAGGCGGCCTGCCACAGCGTCACCTCCATCGCCCGGAGGTCGACATACCGGTCGGCGGCCTGGACCGCGACCGCCTGGAAGGTGGCGACGGGATGGCCGAACTGCTCGCGCTTGCCGGTGTAGTCGGCGGTGATCCGCAGGATCTGCTCGCCGAGGCCCAGGCACAGCGCCGCGTTGCCGACGATCAGCAGCCCGCGCAGGTGCAGCCAGTTCGCCCCGGACGGGTCGGGCTCGCCCAACTGCCCGGAGGCGGCGTCCACCCTGGCGCCGTCGAGGACCAGCTCGGCGGCCAGCTCCCCGTGCGCGGTGACCTGGCGGCGCAGCTCAACTCCCGGCCCGCGCGGGTCGACCAGCAGCAGCAGGGTGCCCCGGTCGCTCCGCGCCGGGACCACGACCCGGTCCATCAGCTGGGCGTACGGGACCGCGGTGGACGACCCGTGCAGCAGCCAGCCGCCGTCGCCGGGCTCCGCGCGTACGGCCTGGTCGGCGAGCTCGTGCCCGGTCCGGCCGTGCGGGGCGACGCCGAGCAGCAGCCGCCCGGCGGCGACCTCGGGCAGCAGTCGGCGGCGCTGGTCCGCGCTGCCGTACCGCTGCACGGCCAGCGCGGCGGCACCGGTCTCCAGCAGCGGCACCCGTGCCAGCACCCGCGCCGCCTCGCGCAGCACCAGGCACCAGGCGACGGGGTCGAGGCCGGAGCCGCCGTACTCCTCAGCGAGGGCGAGGCCGGGCAGGTCGGACTTGGCGAGGCGCTGCCACAGCTCACGGTCGATGTCCTCGGCGACGGGCTCGATGCCGAGGGCAGGGCTGGGCACCCCGTCCACCGCCACGTCGGCGAAGGCCGCGCGGGCGGCCTCGGCTGCGGCCTGCTGCTCCTCGGTGAAGGTGAAGTCCACGGCTTGCCCTTCCTCTGACCAGATGTGACGACACGTCAGATTAGAACGGGTTCTAGTAGATGGGAAGGGCCGAGAGGGCTTCACCAGGGAAGCTGGCATTACGGTCAATTCAGGCAATTCCCGGCACCCGCTGTCACAACCCGCACGGGATCAGTACCGTTCGGGGCGGACCGGGATCGACAGGAGCACCCCACCGAACGAGTGAGCAGGCAGGCGGGCAGGCAGGCGTGTCAGAACAGCCACAGACGGACACCCCCCTACCTGACCTCGCCGTGCCCGCCCAGCGGCCCGTCGCCCCGGACGAGCCCACGGCCCCGAGGCCATCCCCGGACAGCACAGCCCCCGACGGCACAGCCCCGGACAGCGCAGACCCGCCCCCCGCCCCCCGTCGCTGGTCGCTCCCCTCGCTGCTGCTGCTCACCGCCGCCGCGGTGGTGCTGCTCTCCGCCACCGCCTGGCACCTCGGCACGGTGTTCCTCTCCATCGCCCCCGCCAACCCCGCGTCCCAGCGCTACACCACCGAGGTGAACGCCCACGTCTATCCCGAGTTCGAACAGAACTGGCAGCTCTTCGCACCGAACCCGCTGCAGGACAACATCGCCGTCCAGGCCCGGGTGCAGACCCTCACCGGAGCCGGCGGCCGTCCGGAATCCGGCTGGATCAACCTCACCGCCCAGGACATCGCCCACGTCCGCGGCGACCTCGCCCCCAGCCACGTCGACCAGAACCTGCTGCGCCGGGCCTGGGACTACTACACCTCGTGGCACAACCTGCCGAACCAGAACTCGCTCGGCACCGGCGGCCCGCTGTCCCAGGAGTACCTGAAGCGGATCGCACTGCAGCGGATCGGCCGGGACTGGCACGGCGAACCGGTCAACCAGATCCAGTTCCGGGTGGCGACCACACCGGTCGTCGGACCCACCTGGACCGGGGCCCAGCACAAGGCGAAGACCAGCTACCAGACGCTCCAGTGGTGGGTCGTCACCGACGACGACTACACGGGGCTGCTGTGACCGCCCCCTCCAGCGGCGCCACCGGTGCCCCTCCCGCCGTCCCCCTCCGCGACCGGCTCGCCCGCGCCGTCCTGACCGGCTGGACCACCGCCACCGGCCGACCGCTCGCCCCGTACCAGGCGGCGGTCATCCGAATCGGCTTCGCCCTGTGCTTCGGCGGCTTCCTGCTCCGCGAGTGGCCCGACCGCCGGGTGCTGTACGGGGACCGCTCGCCCTGGAGCCTGGACCTGGCCCGGCAGATGCTGTCCGGCAACCACGCCTTCACCGTGCTGGCCTGGTCCGGCGACCGCTGGTGGTTCGAAGCGGTGTACGCGCTGGCGATCCTGGTCAGCGTCCTGCTGCTGCTCGGCTGGCACACCAGGACCATGTCCGTGCTGTTCCTGGTGGTCGTGCTGTCCGTCCAGAACCGCAGCGTGCTGGTCGGCGACGGCGGCGACAACGTCATCCACCTGATGGCCATCTACCTCGCCTTCACCCGCTGCGGCACGGTCTGGTCACTGGACGCCCGCCGACGCCGCCGGGGCCGCCGACGGGGCCGGGACGGCGAAGGCGGCACCGACCGCAACGGCGAGCGCGATGACGACCGCACCGGCGACCGCACCGGCGACCGCACCGGCGTCGCGCTCTGGGCGCTGCTGGGCCTGCTGCTCGCCGTGCTGCAGTTCTCCGACCTGGTCGACACCCGGGGCATGCTCGACCCCGGCATCTACACCTGGAGCACCGTCTTCTGGGCCTTCTGGCTGCTCAGCGGCCTGTGGTGGTACCTCGGCCGACACGACCCGGACGGCGAACCGCGGGCACTGCTGGACACCCTCGGCGACATGCTGCACAACTGCGCGATGCTGGTCGTGGCGGTGGAGGTCTGCTTCATCTACGCCACGGCCGGCTGGTACAAGATCCAGGGCTCGCTCTGGCAGGGCGGCACCGCCCTCTACTTCCCGCTGCACCTGGACTACTTCAACCCCTGGCCCGGACTGTCCCAACTGCTGTCGGCACACCCGCTGCCGGTCTTCGTGCTGACCTACGGCACGGTGATGGTGCAGGTGGCGTTCCCGTTCCTGGTGTTCAACCGGCGCATCAAGAACGTGCTGCTGGTGCTGATGATCATCGAACACCTGGCCATCGCGGTCACCCTGGGGCTGCCGTTCTTCTCCCTGGCGATGATCTCCGCCGACGCGGTGTTCCTGCCCACCACCTTCCTCCGCTGGGCCGGGGCGAGGGTGGCTCGTCGCGCCACCCTCGCGTGCGATCTGATCACGCGCCGTGCGCCGTCTTCGCGCTCCCCCGAACAGGTGACCTCGGTCTGACAATCGCGTTTGGCATGACGTCAGCACCACTCGTCAGAGAGGCACGTCATGTCCCGCACCGAACAACCCACCCTGAGCCAGACCGCGTTCCCGGTCACCGGGCAGCCGATCCGCGTGATCGTCATCGACGGCGCGCCCTGGTTCGCCACGGCGGACGTCTGCCGGATCCTGGGGCGCAGCAACCCCAGCGAAGCCGTCAGGTCGCTCCGAGAGGGCGAGTCGCAGACCGTGGACATGCGGACCGTATGCCTAAGTTCAACTGAGGCATACCAGGAAACAGCAGGTCGGAATGCCTACGGTCGAGGAAACCAAACCCTCAGCCTGGTCAGCGAAGGCGGCTTGTACCGGCTGATCATGCGCTCCAAGAAGTCGTCAGCCGAGCCCTTCCAGGACTGGGTCACCAACGAACTCCTCCCCTCGCTCCGCCGGGGCGACACCGACCTCGACGCCGAGCGGCGGCGGATGGCCGAGACCCTCGCGGAGGCGATCGGCCACCAGCCGGTCGACCTCGTCGCCCGGATCGACGGCATCGAGGACGGCGACTTCCGCGTCCTCACCGACGGCTCGGTCCACTGCCTGCACGGGCGTACGGAGGTGTGCGTCCCGAAGCGGGACGAGGACAGCGGGCCGCCGTTCGGCCCGTACTTCCGTTGCCCGGAGCTGCGGCGGGTCGGCATCCGGGGCAGCAAGGGCATCCGCCCCTGCGGCACCATCCGCTTTGTGGACGTGGTCCGCAGGTTGGCTGCGCCACGCGAGCCCGAGACCCCGGCTGCCCGGCCGACGAGCCACTCGGCACCGGGGCAGGCGGCAACAGCCGCAGGTGAGACAGCCGATCAGACGACCGGCCAGCCGACCGGCCATACGACCGACCAGCCGGCCGCGGGGCTGATGTCGCTCAGCATCGGCAAGGCCAGGGTGCACGGCACGGCTCAGGAAATCGCCGGGCTGCTGCGGGAGTTGGGGATTGCCGTGGCGTGACAGCGGACGTCAGCGAGAAGGTGCGCGACGTCGCTGGGGTCGGCCTTCGCCGTACCGGCGGCTCACGCGCCGTCTCGCGCCTCCGGCGCACTGCAGCCAACTACGCGGGGGCCGGGGCGAGCTGGGCGATGTCGACCTGTGACGGGCCGCGATGGCGGGCGACGCGGAACTGCTATGGTGCCGGGCAGCAGGAAGGGTGTTCAGCATCGGGTTTGTGACCACCGAAGAACTGAACACCCTTCTGACAGCGCTGCATGCCGCGCCGGTCAATGACCGTCTACCGGGGGCGCGGCATCAAACCGTCTAGTCGCAGCCGAGGGCGCTGGAATCCGAGACGATCGTCGTCCCGGCCGTGTTCTTCATGACGTAGGTCACCGAGCCGCAGCCGCCGTGGGCCTGGTAGACGGGACCGGCATAGCTCTTGTAAGTGCCGTGATCGGTGGTGCAGGGGACCGCGACGTAGTCGGAGCAGAGCGTGACGCCCATGTACTTCGACTCACCCGAGTAGGCACCCTCGGCGTAGAGGATCGCACAGGTAGGGGTTGTGAGCTTGTACTGGTCGACCGCACCGCCCTTGGTGTAGACGTAGATGGTCGCCATCGGGTTGCCCTTGCTGTCGTTGTACCGGTTGGCGTACACGATGTTCGTGTATCCACCGCATATACTTCCGGTCGCGTGGGCGGCGGTTGGGACAGCCACCAGGCAGCCGACCGCCATGGCGAGCGGGGCGAGCAAACCGAGAATTCGGGTCTTCATAATTCTTACCTTTGGCTTTGAATAAGAAGGTGAAATAGCTCGGTGATGCTATAGATGCCTTCTCGGCCCTGTCAATCGCATTCTTTTGCCTGGAAAGTTCCTGGAACGGCATCAGGTCCACGAATATGTCCGGATTGTCGAACGATTAAGTTGACTCGACTATTCCGGATAATCGCGTCGCTATAAGGGGATAAAGCGGCGCTCGGCGGCGGCGCGGTGGCCGACCACGCCCCCGCCTCCGCGTAGTTGGCTTCAGTGCGCCGGAGGCGCGAGACGGCGCGCTGGCCGGGCTACGGCGAAGGCCGACCCCACCCGCGGCCCCGCCCCCACCCGCCACCGGCTCAACCCCGCCCCCGACTACCCCCGCCCCGTCTGCCAGTGGAACAGCCCCATCCCCACGCTCGTAGCCAAGTTGAAGCTCGACACCTGCGGGCGCATCGGGATCGCGACCAACCGGGTGGCCCGTGACCGTACCGCTTCCGAGAGGCCGTGCCGTTCGGAGCCGAAGGCGAGCAGCGCGTCATCCGGGAAGGGGACGTCGCGGATGTCGTCGCCCTCCGGGTCAAGGGCGTAGAGCGGTGCACCGTAAGGAAGTTGATCGACCGTCACCCGCTCCACCACGGTCGCGAAGTGGAGTCCGGCGCCGGCCCGGACCGCGGTCGGGTGCCAGGGGTCCGCGTCGCCGGTGGTCAGCACGCCGGCCGCGGCGAAGCCTGCGGCGAGGCGGACGACGGCGCCGATGTTGCCGAGGTTGCGCGGGTTGTCCAGCACGACGACGGGGGCGCGGCGCGGCTCCCGGGTCAGCGCCGCCAGGTCGGCGGCCCGGTCCGGACGCGCCGCGAGGGCGGCGATGCCGGTCGGGTGCAGCCTCGGGACCAGCTCCTTCAGCACCGTCGCCGGAATCTCGACCGCCGACTCGCCGATCCTGGCCGCCACGTCCGGGGCGAGGTCCGCGGCCAGGACGGCCACCGCCGCACGGTCGGTGGTGAGTACGGCGCTCACGTCGGCGCCGAAGCGCAGCGCGTGCTTCAGCGCGTGGAAGCCGTCGAGCAGCACGCTGCCCTGCGCCGCCTCCCGCCACCCCCGTACCGCCGCAGTCGCCTTGGCGGCCTCAATGACATCAGCCGCCCCAACCGCCTCGCCCGGCCTCACGTTCTCGTCCACGCCCCGACCCTACGACCCCGACACCGCCCCGACGCGCAACGTCCCGCCCCCGACGTGCGGGAGCGGGACGCAGCAAGGGGTGTCCGGAACCTACCGACGAGTCGCCCGCATCCGGCCGAGGACCGTCGACACCGCGATGATCAGCATCGTGCCCAGCAGCATGATCGAGCCGATCACATCGATCTGCGCCGGGTAGGACCGCTGCACCGAGCCGAAGATGTACATCGGGAAGGTGGTGCGCTGCCCCGCCGTGAACGCGGTGATGATGTAGTCGTCGACCGACAGCGCGAACGCGAGCAGCGCCGCTGCCGCGATGCCGGGGGCGACCAGGGGCAGGGTGACCCGCATGAAGGTCTGGGTGGGGGTGGCGTAGAGGTCCTCCGCCGCCCGTTCCAGCATCGGGTCCATGCCCGCGAGGCGGGACTTGACCGTCACCACCACATAGCTGAGGCAGAACATCACATGCGCGATGGTGATGGTCCAGAAGCCCAGCGAGCCGGGGCCGATGGTGTTGAAGAACAGCGCGGTCAGGGTCGCGCCCATGACCACCTCGGGGGCCGCCATCGGCAGGAACAGCAGGGCGTTGATGCCCGAGCGGGCCTTGAAGCGGTGCCGCACCATCGCGAACGCGATCATCGTGCCGAGCGCGGTGGAGACCACGGTGGCGATCCCGCCGATCTCCAGCGACAGGCCCATGCTGCTGCACAGCGCCTGGTTGGCGCAGGGGTGGGCCCAGGCCTCGGTGGAGAAGTGGTTCCAGATGTAGTCGTACTTGCCGATCGGCGCGTTGAACGACATCACCAGGATGACCGCGTTCGGCAGCAGCATGAAGATGAAGATCACGACGGTGGCGGCCAGCAGCAGGTGGTCCGAGATCCAGGCCAGCGGTCCGCGGCGGCGGATCTTCGGCGGCATCGGCGGCATCGGCGGCTTCGGCGGGTAGGGCCGGGGGGACGCAGCGGGGGGAAAAGTGTCAGCAGCCATCAGATCAGGTCCTCCGTACCGGCCTTGCGGATGTACAGCATCACCAGGGCCAGCGTGCCGACCATCATCACGACCGACATCGCGGAGCCGACCGGGTAGCCGTTGGTCTGCCGCAGGAAGAGGTTCTCGATGCTCTGGCCGACGACGCTGGTGTTGGGGTTGCCGAGCAGCTGGGCGTTGATGTAGTCGCCGATCGCCGGGATGAAGGTCAGCAGGGTGCCGCCGATCACGCCGGGCATGGACAGCGGCAGGGTGATCCGGCGCCAGGTCTGGAAGGTGCTGCAGTAGAGGTCGTTGCCGGCCTCGTGCAGCCGGGGGTCGATCTTCTCCAGCGAGGTGTAGAGCGGCAGGATGGTGAACGGCAGGAAGTTGTAGACCATGCCGCAGACCACCGCGCCGGGGCTGGCCAGGACGTGGTCCCCGACGGTGATGCCGAGCGCCCTGGTCACGTCGAGGACACCCAGGTGGTTCAGGACGCTCACGACCACGCCGTGGTCGGCCAGGATGGTCTTCCAGGCGATCGTCCGGATCAGGAAGCTGGTGAAGGACGGCACGATGACCAGGGCCATCAGCAGCGACTTCCACTTGCCGCCCTTGAAGGCGATGAAGTACGCCACTGGGTAGCCGAGGCCCAGGCAGAACACCGTGGTCGCGACCGAGTAGATGCCGGAGTGCAGGTACTGGTGCCAGTAGGACTTCAGCGCCCCGCCCTGGGTGCCGTCGCCGGCCCAGTAGTTGGACCAGTGCCAGGTCAGCTTGAAGCCGTCGTCGAAGTTGCCGGTCTGCACCGACGCCGACACCGAGGTGAGGATCGGGACGAGGAAGAACAGGACCAGCCAGAGCAGTCCGGGCAGCAGCAGGAGCCAGGGGGTCAGGTTGCGGCGCTGCTTGCGGTCGGCCGGCGGGGCCTCCGCGGGGGAGGCGTCGAGGTCGAGGGCGGCGGTGGTCACGCGGCGCCCTCCTCGTCCAGGACCGCGCCGGCCTCGATGTCCTGGGAGCCGTCGAGGCCGAAGCCCTGGCTGGGCTCCCAGTGCACGACGACCTGGCTGCCGGGGCGCTGGATCTCCCGGCCGGTGTTCTGCTCGAAGACCGAGACCTCCTGGCCGGAGGGCAGCTTGACCAGGTACTGGGTGGAGACGCCGATGAAGGAGGCGTCCGAGACGGTGCCGCTGAGCGCGTTGTGGCCGGACGGCACGTCCGCCTCGGTCGCGACCAGCTGGACCTTCTCCGGGCGGACGCCGAGGATGACCTGGCCCTCGGTGGAGCGACAGCGCTTGGCGTCCAGGGTGAGCTTGCGGCCGTGCGCGGAGACGGTGACCACGTCGCCGGAGACCGACTCGACCGTGCCGGGGATCAGGTTGGACTGGCCCAGGAAGTTGGCGACGAAGGTGGTGGCCGGGTTCTCGTAGAGCTCGGCGGGGGAGCCCATCTGCTCGATCCGGCCCTGGTTCATCACCGCGATGGTGTCGGCCATGGTCATGGCCTCCTCCTGGTCGTGGGTGACGTGCACGAAGGTCAGCCCGACCTCGGTCTGGATCCGCTTCAGCTCGATCTGCATCTGCCGGCGCAGCTTGAGGTCCAGCGCGCCCAGCGGCTCGTCCAGCAGCAGCACCTGCGGCTGGTTGATCAGGGCGCGGGCGAGCGCGATGCGCTGCTGCTGGCCGCCGGAGAGCTGGGTGGGCTTGCGCTTGGCCAGGTGGCCCAGTTCGACCAGCTCCAGCATCGACTCGACCTGCGGCTTGACGCTCTTGAAGCCGCGGCGGCGGAGGCCGAAGGCGACGTTCTCGAAGATGTCCAGGTGCGGGAACAGCGCGTAGTTCTGGAACACCGTGTTCACCGGGCGCCGGAACGGCTTGGTGTCGGTGACGTCCTGGTCGCCGAGGAAGATCTGCCCCGCGGTGGGGTCCTCCAGGCCGGAGACCATCCGCAGCGTGGTGGTCTTGCCGCAGCCGGACGCGCCGAGCAGGGCGAAGAAGGAGCCCTGCGGAATCGTCAGGTCGAGGTTGTCGACGGCCGTGAAGGCGCCGAAGCGCTTGGTGAGACCGGCCAGGCGGAGATCGCCGCCCTCGGTCCGGCCGAGTACGTCAGTGGAGCTCATCGGGAATCTTCCTTCGCGTCGGCGTCGGTGGGGGCCGTCGAACGGGGCGGTGCGGCCTACTGGCCGATGATCTGCTGGAACCGACTGGTGTAGTCGTTGAGCTGGGCGACGGTGAGCGCCATGAACCCGTGGGCCTTGGCCTCCATGGCCGCGCTGGGGACGATCAGCGGCGACGAGGCGGCGTCCGGGTCCAGCTTCTGCAGCGCGGCCACCGCGCCGTCCACCGCGGGGACGTAGTCGATGTAGTCGGCGAGTTCCGCCGCCACCTCGGGCTGGAGGTAGTAGTTGAGCAGCTTCTCGGCGTTGGTCTTGTGCCGCGCGAAGTTGGGGATGACGCAGTTGTCGGACCAGGAGAGCAGGCCCTCCTTCGGGAGGTCCACGGTGACCAGGTAGTCGATGCCCAGCTGAGCCACGTCGCCGGAGTAGGCCATGGTGACCGCGGTGTTGCCGTTCTGGAAGTCGCTCAGGTAGTCGTTGCCGGTGAAGGCGCGGACCTGCCCGGCGTTGAGGGCCTTGCGGACGTACTCCAGCGACTCGTTGAACTGCTGCTCGGTGAAGCTCTCCGGGTTGTACCCGAGCGCCAGCAGCGCCACCGCGACGGTGTCCTCCATCTCGCTGAACAGCGAGACCTTGCCGTGCAGGTCGGAGCGGGTGAAGATCTCCGCGAACGAGGTGATCGGCTGCTTCACCAGCTTGGTGTTGTAGGCGATGGTGGTGAAGCCGTAGGCCCAGGGGACGGAGAAGCGGCGGCCGGGGTCGACCGGGTCCTTGAGCACGCTCGGCAGCATCTTCGCGTGGTTGGGGATGTTCGCCAGGTCGAATTCCTGGAGGTAGTCGTAGGTGCGGTACTTGGCCACCATGTAGTCGCTGACGACCATCACGTCGTACCCGGTGTCGATCCCCTTCACCAGGTACGGGTCGACCTTGGTGTAGAAGTCGTTGTTGTCGTTGATGATCTCCAGGTAGTCGACCGCGATGCCGGTCTCCTTGGTGAAGGCGTTCAACGTCGGGTGCACGTTGGGGTGCTTGTCGTCCTGGATGTCGATGTAGGCGGGCCAGGTCGCCCAGACGACCTTCTTCTCGGTGGCCGAGTAGTCCTTGCCCGGCTCCCCGGTCGCCTTGGCGCCGGGCGGGACGACGTGGCCCTGGACCCCGCAGGCGGACAGCAGCCCGGCGCCGGCGACGGCCAGACCCCCTGCTGTGGCGCCGCGGAGCAGCGAGCGGCGGCTCATCGCCGCAGCCGTCGAGCGGGCACGGGTCCGGTTGGCGAACCGGGCGAGGTCTTCGAAGCTGGGGCCTGTCATGGGGGTGAGGCCTTTCTGCGGCAAGTCAGTGAGGCGATGGGGTCAGAGATTAGGGCGAAAAACTGCGCTTTCCATGCCCTGGAGGCCGTTCGACAGCGGAATCGTTATCGTTCGTAGGAATGAGCGACGTGATCCGCTACATCCTGTAAAAGACGCAACAGAAGGCCTACAGGTGTGACAGCGGCATGGCGAAGGGGTCGCACGAGAGAATCCCGTACGACCCCTTCGGTGTGCCCTCGCCCGCGCTGCGGGCCGTTCCTGTCCGCCGGCTGTGCCGCGGCTCGGTCAGCTGTGCCGACGCACCTCGATGGTGCGGAACCGGGAGGCGACGAAGGCCGCGTCGCTGTAGGCGGCGTTGGCGGCCGGGTTGGCGCCGGTGCCGTGCAGGTCGGAGAAGGCCGCGGTCTGGTTGACGTAGACCTGGCCGGTGAGGTTGAGCGACAGCGACACCCCGGCGTCCAGGCAGGCCGCGACCACGGCGGCCTCCACCTCGGGCGAGGTGGTGTACGCGGCGGCGGTCATCGCGCCGCGCTCGCGGACGGTGTCACGCAGCAGCTCGGTGCCCCGGGCGGCGGAGTCCACCGCGACCACGAAGGCGACCGGGCCGAAGCACTCGCCCGGCAGGGCCGCGTCGGCGGCGTCCAGCACCACCAGCGCCGGGGTGCGGACCACGGCCTCGGGCCACTCCGGGACGGCGACGGCGCGCGGGGCGAGCGCGGTCTCGCCGAACTCGCCCTTCTCGGCCTGCTCGATCCGACCCAGCACGCCGGGGTTCACCACCGCGCCCAGCAGCGCCGCCGCGCGGGCGTCGTCGCCGAGCAGCCGGTCCAGCGCCGCGGAGAGGTCGGCGACGACCTCACGGAAGCCCTTGTGGCCCTGGTCGGTGCCGATGCCGTCCCGCGGGACCAGCAGGTTCTGCGGGGTGGTGCACATCTGGCCGCTGTAGAGCGCCAGCGAGAAGGCCAGGTTGGCGAGCATCCCGGCGTAGTCGCCGGTGGAGTCCAGCAGGACGGTGTTGACCCCGGCCTTCTCGGTGTAGACCTGGGCCTGCCGGGCGTTGTCCTCCAGCCAGTCGCCGAAGCCGGTGGAGCCGGTGTAGTCGATCACCCGGACGTCCGGGTGCAGCGCCAGGGTCTTGGCCAGGCCCTCGTCCGGCTTCTCGGCGGCGAGCAGCACCAGGTCCGGGCTGAAGCCGGCCTCGGCGAGGACCTCGCGGGCCACGGCGACGGTCAGCGCCAGCGGCAGCACGGCCCGCGGGTGCGGCTTGACCAGCACCGGGTTGCCGGTGGCCAGCGAGGCGAACAGGCCGGGGTAGCCGTTCCAGGTCGGGAAGGTGTTGCAGCCGATCAGCAGCGCGACGCCGCGCGGGACCGCGGTGAACTCCTTGACCATGACCAGCGGGTCGCGCTTGCCCTGCGGCTTGGTCCAGTCGGCGCGGGCCGGCAGCCGGGTCTGCTCGGCGTAGGCGACGGCCACCGCCTCCAGGCCGCGGTCCTGCGCGTGCGGGCCGCCGGCTTGGAAGGCCATCCCGGGGGCCTGCCCGGTGGTGTGCATCACGGCGGTGCCGAACTCGGCCGAGCGGGCGTTGATCCGGGCCAGGATCTCGACGCAGACCGCCGCCCGCAGCAGCGGCCCGGCCGCGGCCCAGGCCGGCTGCCCCGCGCGGGCGGCGGCGACCAGCGCCTCCGGGTCGCCCGCGTGCGGGTAGGCGACCCGCAGCTCGGGCCCGTACGGGGAGCGCTCGCCGCCGTCGGCCGGGTCCGGGCCGATCTGCCCGTCGCTGCCGGGCTGGTCCAGCAGCAGGCTGCGGCCCTGCAGGGCGTCCAGGGCGACCGGTTCCCCGTAGCCGCGGGGGGACTCGGGGTACGGCGACCAGTAGTCGCGGGCCGCCAGCGCAGCGAGGGCGCTGTCCAGGGTGGCCTGGTGACGGTCGATCAGCTCATGGGGCATGGACGCTCCTCGGTCGGTCCTGGCGACGGTGCCAGCACCAGGCTAACCGAACGATCGGTCGGCACAAGGGGGTGCGGCCCCGCGTCAGAGCTTCGCCATCGCGCGGTCCAGCGCCGCCAGCTCCTCCGGGTCCAGCGCCAGCATCGACTCCGGGGGCCGGGCCAGGATCGCGTCCGCCTGCGCGGCGACGGCCTGCCCTGCGGCGGTGATGGTGACGATCTTGCAGCGGCGGTCGTCCGGATGGACGCTGCGCTCCACCAGCCCGCGCCGCTCCAGGTCGTCCACGATCAGCGTGGTGTACGGCTTGTCGGTGAGCAGCTTGGCGGTCAGCTCGCTCATCCGCAGCGGGCCCGCGGCCAGCCGCCGCAGCGCCTTGGTGCGGCCGAAGCTCATCCCCAGCGCCTCGGTGACCTCGATCCGCCGGTCGTCCGACTCCAGGACGAGGTTGCGCATCGCCTCGAAGACCCGGCTCGCGGTCTCCAGCCTGCTTTCGGTGGTGTCCAGCGGAGCGTTCATGCGGCGACCGGTGTCCTGACGTCCTCGGGGGCGAGCCGTGCGGCGTTGCGGGCGGCCGTGCCCTTGGCCCAGGCGCCGGTGGTGAGGATACCGAGCGCCAGCACGGCCAGGCCCAGGGCCACGGTGATCCACCAGCCGATGTGGCTGGCCTGGGTGAAGCTGGCCGGCCCGGACGGGCCCTGCACCGAGGAGGTGACCACCGAGACGATCACCGCGACGCCCAGCGACTGGCCGACCTGGCGGCTGGTCGAGGCGACCGCCGCGGCCACCCCGGCCTGGCTGCGCGGCATCCCGGAGACGGCGGTGTTGGTGATCGGCGCGTTGAGCATCCCGAAGCCGATGCCGAACATCACGTACGCGGCCATCAGCTGCCAGGTCGGCGTGGTCAGGCTGAGCCCGGTCAGGGTCAGCCCGCTGAGCGACATCGCCACCCCGGCCGCGATCAGCGGTATCCGCGGTCCGCGGGCGCCGACGATCCGTCCGGACAGCGGAGCGAAGACCACCGTCATGGCGGCCATGGGCAGGGTGTAGAGGCCTGCCTTGAGCGCGCTGAAGCCGAGCGCGTTCTGCAGGTAGAGGGTGTTCAGGAAGAGGAAGCCGGCCAGCGAGGCGAAGCCGGAGACCGCGATCACGGTCGCCCCGGAGAACGGCACGCTGCGGAAGAAGCGCAGGTCGATCAGCGGCTCCCGGCGGCGCGACTCGTACCCCACGAAGACGGCCAGCGCGAGCATGCCGATGCCGAAGCAGAGCAGGGTCTGGGCGGAGGTCCAGCCGGCCGAGGGGGCCTCGATGACGGCGTAGGTGACCGAGGCGAGCAGCGCGATCACCAGCGCCTGGCCGACCGGGTCCACCCGGCGGGCCTTGGCCGCCTTGGACTCCGGGACGAAGCGCCCGGCCAGGACCAGGGCGGCGACGCCGACCGGGATGTTGATCCAGAAGATCGACTGCCAGCCCACCGAGCCCACCAGCAGGCCGCCGACGACCGGGCCCAGCGCCATGCTGAAGCCGACGGTGGCGCCCCAGACGCCGATGGCGCGGGCCCGCTCGCGCGGGTCGGTGAAGGTGTTGGTGATGATCGACATGGCCACCGGGTTGAGCATCGAGCCGCCGACGGCCTGGAGCATGCGGGCCGCGATCAGCCAGCTCAGGCTGGGGGAGAGGCTGCACAGCAGCGAGCCGAGGGTGAACAGCACCAGGCCGGTCTGGAAGGTCCGGCGGCGGCCGATCCGATCTCCGGTGGAGCCCGACAGCATCAGCAGGCTGGCCAGCACCAGGGTGTAGGCGTCGATGGTCCACTGCAGGCCGGACACGGAGGCGTGCAGGTCGCGCTGGATCGAGGGCAGTGCGACGTTCACGATCGTGTTGTCGAGCCCGACGATGAACAGGCTCATGCAGCAGATGCCGAGGACGAGGAAGCGCCTGCGGGCACTGAGAGGTGCGGTGCTGCTGTCAGGCACGGGGCGACTCCATTAGTTTGACTTCTATAACCGTTATGACGATACAACTATCAGCTCGGGCTGCCAACCCGGGCGGACGAGACCGTAGGCTTCCGGTCATGGTCGACAACTCGCGGACCCAGCAGCGGCGCGACAGCTACACCGTGGACACGCTGCTCGCGGTGACCGTCCGGGTCTTCAACGAACGCGGCTACGACGGCACCTCGATGGAGGACCTCTCCCGCGCCGCCGGCATCACCAAGTCGTCCATCTACCACCACGTCCGCGGCAAGGAGGAACTGCTCCGGCTCGCCGTCGGACGGGCCCTGGACCACCTCTTCGGCATCCTGGACGAGCCCGCCGCCGCCGGCGGCCCGCCGGTCGACCGGCTGGAGCACGTGGTCCGCAGGACCACCGAGGTGCTGCTCGCCGAGCTGCCCTACGTCACCCTGCTGCTCCGGGTCCGCGGCAACACCGGCACCGAGCAGTGGGCGCTGCAACGGCGGCGGGAGTTCGACCAGCAGGTCTCCGCACTGCTGGCCGAGGCGGTCGCGGCCGGGGAACTGCGCTCGGACGTGGACCCGCGGCTGGCCACCCGGCTGCTCTTCGGCATGATCAACTCGCTGGTGGAGTGGTACCGGGACGACCCGGACGCCGACCTCGCCGACACCGCCGCCCGGCACATCGTGGACGCGGTCAGCACCCTCGCCTTCAGCGGGCTGCGCGCGAAGCGCGGCTGACCCGCCGACCTAGTCCGGCAGCACCGGGGTGCGGTCGGTCTCGTCGAAGACCAGCAGGGTGTGCGTGCCGAGCACCTCGGGAATGCTCTGGATCCGGTTCAGCACCAGCTCCCGCAGCGCCCGGTTGTCCACCGTATGGACCAGCAGCAGCACATCGAACTCCCCGCTGACCAGCGCGATGTGCTCCACCCCCGGCAGGTCGAGCAACTGCCCCCGCACCGCCCGCCAGGAGTTCTGCACGATCTTCAGGGTGATGTACGCGGACGCCCCCTGCCCGGCCCGCTCGTGGTCCACCCGCGCGGTGAACCCGCGGATCACCCCGTCCTCCACCATCCGGGCGATCCGGGCGTAGGCGTTCGCCCGGGAGACGTGCACCCGCTCGGCGACCGAGCGGATCGAGGCCCGGCCGTCCTGCTGGAGCAGCCGCAGGATGCCGCGGTCGATCCGGTCCAGCGAACGCGGGCCGCCGGCCGGGTCCAGGACCGGCTTGGGCTGCTCGGGCCGTGAGTCGGGCCTGGAATCCGCCCTGGAGTCGGGCCCGGGGCCCTCGGGTATCCGGGTGGACGCGGCCCGACGCCGGGCCCGGTCGGCCATCTGTTCAGCGGGCATGGTCCCCTGCCCTCCCCTGGTGGACATCCTGATTCCAGGACAGCGCGAACCCGGCCGTTTGTCCAGCTCCAGGGCGCAACGGTAGCCGATTCGATCAAACAACCGAACAATCGGTAGGGACAGCAGGGCGTTTTCGCGCCTGCCAGCACCTCTTCCACCCCACCCGCACACAGGAGGTGCCCGTGACCGTCCTCGACCACTCCACCGCGCTGACACCACCCCCGTCCGCGTGGACCCCCGAGGCCCACGGCCCGCGCCGCGACCCCGCGCCGCTGCTCCCCGACGCCGAGCCGTTCCGCGTCCTCGGCACCCCGGCCTTCGCCGCGCTCGCCGAGAGCCCGGAAGGAGCCGCGCTGCTGCGCGACCTCTACCGCCGTCTGGTCGCCGGACGCCGCTACAACCAGCAGGCCACCACCCTCACCAAGCAGGGCCGGCTCGCCGTCTACCCCGCGTCCACCGGGCAGGAGGCCTGCCAGATCGCCGCCGCCACCGCGCTGCGGCCCGCCGACTGGCTGTTCCCCAGCTACCGCGACACCCTCGCCGTGGTCTCCCGCGGGGTCGACCCGCTGGCCACGCTGACCCTGCTCCGCGGCAACGCCCACAGCGGCTACGACCCCTACGAGCACCGGGTCGCCCCGCTGTCCACCCCGCTCGCCACCCAGGCCCCGCACGCGGTCGGACTGGCCCACGCCGCCCGGCTGCGCGGCGACGACACCGTCGCGCTGGCCCTGGTCGGCGACGGCGGCACCAGCGAGGGCGACTTCCACGAGGCGCTGAACTTCGCCGGGGTGCTCGGCGCCCCGGTGGTCTTCCTGGTCCAGAACAACGGCTACGCCATCTCCGTCCCGCTGGCCAAGCAGTCCGCCGCGCCGACCCTGGCCCACAAGGCCGTCGGCTACGGCATCCACGGACGCCTGGTCGACGGCAACGACGCCGCGGCGACGCACACCGTGCTCAGCGAGGCGGTCGAACACGCCCGCTCCGGGCGCGGGCCGGTCCTGGTCGAGGCCGTCACCTACCGGATCGAGGCGCACACCAACGCCGACGACGCCGGCCGCTACCGCAGCGGCGACGAGGTCGCCCAGTGGCAGCAGCGCGACCCGCTGGCCCTGCTGGAGCGCGAACTGCGCGGCGCCGGGCTGCTCACCAACGCGGACGTCCAGGACGCCGCGACCGCCGCCGAGGAGCTGGCCGACCGGATGCGCACCGAGTTTCACGTGAAACCTGAACTGGACCCGATGTCCCTGTTCACCCACGTCTACGCCGAGCCGACCCCGCAACTGCGGGAACAGGCCGCCCAACTGGCCGCCGAGCTGGCCGCGGAGGCCGCGTCGTGAGCACGGTCGCCACTCCCGCCCGCACCGGCACCACGCTCGCGGCGGCGCTCAACGCCGGGCTGCGCGACGCCATGCGCGACGACCCGTCGGTCCATGTGCTGGGCGAGGACGTCGGCACCCTCGGCGGCGTCTTCCGGATCACCGACGGCCTGGCCGCCGAGTTCGGCGCGGACCGCTGCCTGGACACCCCGCTGGCCGAGGCCGGCATCCTCGGCACCGCGGTCGGCATGGCCATGTACGGGCTGCGACCGGTCGTGGAGATGCAGTTCGACGCGTTCGCGTACCCCGCGTTCGAGCAGCTGGTCAGCCATGTCGCCAAGATGCGCAACCGGACCGCGGGCGCGATGCCGCTGCCGATCACCATCCGGGTCCCCTACGGCGGCGGCATCGGCGGGGTCGAGCACCACAGCGACTCCTCCGAGGCCTACTACGCGCACACCCCGGGCCTGCACGTGGTCACCCCGGCCACGGTCGCCGACGGCTACGGGCTGCTGCGCTCGGCCATCGCCTCGGACGACCCGGTGGTCTTCCTGGAGCCCAAGCGGCTCTACTGGTCCAAGGACGCCTGGTCCGCGGACGACCCCACCCCGATCGAGCCGCTGGGACGCGCGGTGGTCCGCCGGGCCGGGACCTCGGCCACGCTGCTGACCTACGGCCCCTCGCTGCCGGTCTGCCTGGAGGCGGCCGAGGCCGCGCAGGCCGAGGGCTGGGACCTCGCCGTGGTGGACCTGCGGAGCCTGGTCCCGTTCGACGACGAGACCGTCTGCGCGGCGGTCCGAGCCACCGGGCGGGCCGTGGTGGTGCACGAGTCGACCGGCTTCGCCGGGGTCGGCGCGGAGATCGCCGCCCGGGTCAGCGAACGGTGCTTCCACCACCTGGCCGCGCCGGTGCTCCGGGTGGCCGGCTTCGACATCCCCTACCCGCCGCCGATGCTGGAGCAGCACCACCTCCCCGGGGTGGACCGCATTCTCGATGCTGTGGCCCGACTCCAGTGGGAGCAGTGACCGTGATGCCCTCCGTACGCGAGTTTCCGTTGCCCGACCTGGGCGAGGGACTGACCTCGGCCGAGATCGTCCGCTGGCTGGTGGAGGTCGGCGACGTGATCGCGGTCGACCAGCCGGTCGCCGAGGTGGAGACCGCCAAGGCGGTGGTCGAGGTGCCCTGCCCGTACGCGGGCGTGATCACCTCCCGCGCGGGCGAGGCCGGGACCGAGGTCCCGGTCGGCGCGGCGCTGGTGACCGTCGCGGTCGGTCCGCCGGCGGGGGAGTCGGGAGGCCCGGCCGCGGGGGCCGCCATGGGCGCCGCAGCAGCTCCCGCCGCGGGCGAGGGCTCCGGCAACGTCCTGGTCGGCTACGGCACCACCGAGAGCAGCGGCTCACGACGTCGCCGGGTGACGTCTGCGGCGGGCACACCGGTAACGGCCCCGGCAGCCGCCTCGGTGTCAGCCGGAGCAGCGGCGCAGGTCCAAGCGTCCGGGTCCGCGTCCGGGTCCGCGTCCGGGTCCCCGTCCGGGCCGCCGCCGCCCGCGGTGATCTCGCCGCTGGTGCGGCGGTTGGCGCGGGAGCACGGGATCGACCTCGCCGTGCTGGCCGGGAGCGGCCCGGACGGGCTGATCATGCGCGCCGACGTCGAGTCCGCCGCCAACGGCACGACCACCGCGCTCACGCCGCCGGAAGCTGCCGCCCCGTCACCCAGCGGCCCCCCGGCCCATGCCACGGCCCCCGACCTGCGCGGCGACCTGCTCCCGGACGGCGACACCGTCGTCCCGCTCAAGGGCGTGAGCCGCCTCGCCGCGGAGACCTTCGCCCGGAGCCGTCGGGAGATCCCCGACGCCACCTGCTGGGTGGACGCCGACGCGACCGAGCTGCTCGCCGCGCGCTCCGCGCTGAACGCGGGGCGCGCACCGGAGGAGCGGATCGGGCTGCTGGCGCTGTTCGGCCGGATCGCCCTCGCCGGTCTGGCCCGGCACCCGGAGCTCAACTCCAGTGTGGTGACCGGCCAGGACGGCAGCGCCACCGGCGTCCGCCGACATGCCGCGGTCCAGCTGGGCTTCGCCGCGCAGACGCCGCGCGGCCTCGCCGTCCCGGTGGTCCGCGACGCGCACCGGCTGACCACGGCCGGGCTCGCCGCCGAGCTGGCCCGGCTGACCGAGGCGGCCCGCGCGGGCCGCCTCGCCCCGGCCGAGCTGACCGGCGGGACGTTCACCCTGAACAACTACGGGGTCTTCGGCGTCGACGGCTCCACCCCGATCATCAACCACCCGGAGGCGGCGATGCTCGGTGTGGGCCGGATCGCCGAGAAACCCTGGGTGCACCGGGGCGAGTTGGCGGTGCGTCAGCTGGTGCAGCTGTCGTTCAGCTTCGACCACCGGGTCTGCGACGGGGCCGTCGCCGGGGCCTTCCTCCGCTTCGTCGCCGACGCGGTGGAGTCCCCCGCCACCCTGCTCCGACACCTCTGAGCGAGGGTCACCCCGGATTCACCCCGGCAGCAGCACAAACCGCGGCAGCCCGTCCTCGCTGTCGCCGTCCCGGACGAACCCGGCCCGCAGCAGCACCGCCTGCGAGGCCGTGTTCGCCGGTTCGGTGTGCGCCAGCACCCGGCTCACGCCGGGCGCGGCCAGCGCGTACCCGGTCAGCAGCCGGACCGCCTCGGTGGCGAACCCCTGGCCGCGCGCGGACTCGGCCAGGTCGTAGCCGATCTCGACGCTGCCCTCGTCCGGCGGGCCGTGGAAGCCGGCCCCGCCGACCGCCGCGCCGTCCGCGAGCCTGACGATCGCGAACGCGCCCCAGCCCGGGTCGTACACGCCGCCCTCGACCGCCTTGACGATCATCCCGCAGGCGTCCCTGGTCCCCTCGTAGGGGCCGCCGGGGGCCCAGCTGAACCCGCCGTCCCCGGTCCCCGGGGCCAGTTCGGCCGCCGCGGCGGGGGTGATCACCCGCAGCTCGATCCGCTCGGAGCGCGGCGCGGGGACAGGGACGGAACTCATGTGACCCCTCGGGGAGGAAGACGACAGCAGACGTAGACGACCATCATCCCGGACGCACACCCGCCGCACAGCCGAATTTCTCAGAGCACGAACGCTTCCCGGCCCCCGCCGCCGACCATCGGGCGGCCCGCGGCCTCCCAGGCGTACATCCCGCCGTCCACGTTCACCGCGTCCCGGCCCTGCGCGACCAGGTACTGCACCACCTGCGCCGAACGGCCGCCGACCCGGCAGAGCACGTACAGCTTCTCCTCCGGCAGTTCGTCGATCCGGGCGAGCAGCTGGCCCATCGGGATGTGCAGCGCGCCGTCGACGTGCCCGGCCTCCCACTCGTCCTGCTCGCGGACGTCGAGCAGGGCGCCGGTCGCGGGTACGGAAGCGGCGTCCACGGTCGGGACGGCGGCGTGCGGCATGGTCTCTTCTCCAAGCGGTAGCGGTAGTAGATGTGCGGGCTCAAGGCTCCAGTACCCCAGTATGGGAGACCGTCAGAACGCTCCCACCAGCCGGTCCAGCTCGGCCTGGCGCGCCGCGACGGACTCCAGCAGCTGCTCGGCCAGTACTTCGAGCAGCGCGTCCGGGTCGTCCGGGAGCAGCATCAGCAGCTCCCCCATCGGGCTGCCGGCCAGCTCGGCGCGGGTCGCCTCGATCCGGCGCAGCCGCGCCTCCAGCCAGTCGAGCCGCTGCCGCAGCCAGGCGGTCCGCTCCGGGGTGCCGCTCGCGGGCGCGCCGCTGTCGCCGGTCTCACCGGCCCACTCCTCGGCCAGTGCGGCCAGCGCGAGCACGTCGCCGCGGGCGTAGGCCTCGTTGACCCGGGCGATGAAGGCGCCGCGCAGCTGCTGCTCGGCCGGGTCCTGGGCCAGGTCGGGGTGGGCCCGGCGGGCCAGCTCGCGGTAGAGGCGCTGGGCCTCCTTGTCGGGCCTGATCCGCTCCGGGGCCTGCGGCATCACCGGCGGCTCCGGTTCGGCGCCGTCCTTGCCGCCGTCCTTCGCCGCCGCGTCGGCCTCGGCGAAGAACGCCTCCAGGTCCGGCATCGGCTCGACCACGTTGCGGGCCTCGAAGGCCCGCCTGATGTCCTCGGGGTCGCCGGTCTGCGCGGCGGTGGCCTCGGCGATCAGCGCGTCCAGCTCGTCCAGCCGCACGTACATCGGGCCGAGCCGCTGGTGGTGCACCAGGGCGAAGTTGTCCAGTTCCACCCGCAGGGTCTCGACCTCGACCTCGGCGTCGACCCAGCGCGCCTCGGTGAGCGCGATCTGCTCCTCCAGCTGCTGTTCCTCGGGGTCCGTCCACCGGACCGGGGTGTCGGCAGCCATCTCAACCTCAATGCTCGTTGTTTGTACCGCGTGTCCGCCTGGTCACCCTACTGTCACCGCGGCGGCGATCGAGGGCGCACACTAGGGCGTGCAAGCCCGCGCGCACTACCGGACACACTGAATCTTCCCGGATGTGAGGCATTGACGGCAGGTTTCGTGCTTGCCTGGGGTACTCAACCAGACGCAGGTCCGAGGCAGTGGAGCTGGGAGAGGTGAATATGGCGGAAGAGACCTTCGCGGCTCCCGGGCGAGGGCTGCCCGACGCTGCCCTGGACCCCTCCGCCCCGCACGCCCCCTCCGCCTCCTCCGGGGTGGTCGCCGTGGTGCGGCTGGCCGTGCTGATGGTCGACTCCGACGGACGGCTGAGCCACTGGAACCGGGCCGCCGAGGAGGTCTTCGGCCACCGCCGCGACGACGTCTTCGACCGCACCGCCTCCGGCCTGCTGCCGCTGGCCCGCTCCAGCACCGCCCCGGCCGAGGGCCGGCTCGGCGACGCCCTGGACCACCTGGACGACCTCACCGCCTACGCCCCCTCCTGGTGCGGCGAGCTGCAGGTGACCGACCGGGACGGCCGCAGCGTCGAGGTCCTGTGCTGGGCCTACCGGCTGGTCGAGCCGACCGGCCGCGGGCTGCTGGTGCTCGCCGCGGACGCCAGGCCGCTGCGCGAGGCGGGCCCGCGGATCGCGCTCGGCGACCAGTTCCTCCCGTACGCGGCCAGCGGCGCGGCGGGCGCGGCCGGTTCGGCCGCGCTGCCGATCGTGCCGGTGTGGTCCGCCCCGGCCGGGACCGCCGACGACCGGCGCGCCGCGCAGCGGCTGTCGGCGATGCTGCCGCGGACCGCCGAGGACCGGCGGGCCCGGCTGATCGGCCAGCTGGTCGCGGCGGGCGCCCCGGCCCTGCTGCTGGACGGCACGATCCGGCTGCCGGTGATCCCGCACGAGCTGCCGGACGGCTCGCCGCTGCCCGAGGCGGTGGGACTGCCCGTCTACACCGGCCCGGTCGGGGCCGACCGGCAGGCGGAGGAGCGGGACGCCGCCGCCGACTCCCCCAAGAACCGCCCGGACGCGGTCTCCACCAGCCACCGCAACGGCGCCGGACCCGCGCCGGACCCGCTGGTCCCCACGCCGCGGACCGGGGACGGCCCGTTCACCGGCCCGTTCACCGGCCCAACGGGCCTCCCCGCGACCGCCGTTGACGCCGCGTCGGCCGGGCCGCGGCCGGACGGCGAGCAGCTGCGGCTGCTCAGCCAGGCCGGCGGCCTGATCGGCACCACGCTGGACCTCGACGTGACGGTCCACGAGCTGTGCCAGGTGGTGGTCCCCGACATCGCCGACTTCGCCTGCGTGGACCTGCGCGACCGGCTGATCGTGGACACCGAGCTGCCCCGCGACCGCCCCGACGACGAGACCCAGCTCCGGCAGGTGGCACGGGCGTTCAGCGAGTCGATGGCCGGCTGGGAGCACGAGGTGCACGAGGGCAGCCTGTTCCGGCTGTCCGGCGACACCCCGTCCGGGCTCTCGCTGCAGACCAACCAGCCGGTGCTGCTCCCGCTGGTCGGCGCCGCGGTCGCGGAGCTGTGCGCGGCCGGACGCGGCAACCCGGCGCTGACCGCGCTGTTCCAGGGCCGGTCGATGCTGACCCTGCCGCTGGCCGCGCGCGGGACCGTGCTCGGGATGCTGACCCTGCTGCGCACCGCGGACCGGCCGCCGTTCGACCAGACCGACGTGGCGTACCTGCGCGAGCTGACGGCCCGTGCCTCGCTGTCGGTGGACAACGCCCGGCTGCACCGGATGGAGGCGAAGACCGCGCTGACGCTCCAGCGCAGCATGCTGCCGTCGCGTCCGCCGAGGATCCCCGGGGTGCTGATCGCACACCGCTACATCCCGGGCGACCGCAGGGCCGAGGTCGGCGGCGACTGGTTCGACGCGATCCAGCTGCCGGGCAGCCGGGTGGCGCTGGTGGTCGGCGACGTGATGGGGCACGGCCTGCACTCGGCGGTGGCGATGGGCCGGTTCCGCACCGCGATGCAGACCCTGGCCGCGCTGGACCTGCCGCCGGGTCAGATCCTGCGGCACCTGGACAACCTGTCCCAGCGGCTCGGCGACGACCACCTGGCGACCTGCCTCTACGCGGTCTACGACCCGATCGCCCGGACCTGCACCCTGGCCAGCGCGGGCCATGTGCCGCCGGTGCTGGTGCACCCGGACGGGCGTGGGGAGCTGCTGGAGCTGCCGTCCGGGGCGCCGATCGGGGTGGGCGGGGTGGCGTTCGCCTCGCGCGAGATCAAGGTCTCCGACGGCAGCATGCTGGTGCTCTGCACCGACGGCCTGGTGGAGATGCGCGGCGGCGACATAGGGGACGGCCTGGCCGCGCTCTGCGGCGACATCGTGGACCCCCGGCGCAGCCCGGACGAGGTCTGCGACACCGTGCTGGAGCGGCTGCACACCGACGACCGCAACGACGACCTGGCGCTGCTGATCGCGCGTTTCGACGGCATCCCGCCGCAGGACGTGATGTCCTGGTCGCTGCAGCTGGACAGCTCCGAGGTGCGCCGGGCCAGGGAGCTGGTCCGGCAGCAGCTGGTGCAGTGGGGCCTGGCGGAGCTGGCCGAGACGGCGGAGCTGCTGGTCAGCGAGCTGGTGACGAACGCGCTGCGGGTGGCCAGGGACCGGGTCGAGCTGCAGCTGATGCGGGTCGGCAAGCTGCTGGTCGAGGTCAGCGACGACGACCACAACCTGCCCTCGCTGGAGCCGTCCGAGGCCCTGGACGAGGACGGCCGGGGGCTGGGCCTGGTCAGCAGTCTGTCGGCGCGCTGGGGGACCAGCCGCAAGGCGGTCGGCAAGGTGGTCTGGTTCGAACTCCCGCTTCCGCACCGCGGCTGAGCGCGTCGCGGAGCGGGACAACTCCTGAGTTTGGTTGTATTGTACAACCAACGAAGGAGCATCCCTTGTCCGCACCCCCCACCCGTGCCGCGTCCATCGACGCGGTGCAGCGCGAACTCACCGCCGTCGCCCGCCGGGCCCGCTCGCTGGCCTCGCGGATCCACCCCAACCTGACCCTGGTCACCTACACCCTGCTGGACCACCTCTACGAGCGCGGCGGCTGCCGGGGCACCGACCTGGCCGCGTTCTTCATGCTGGACAAGTCCACGGTCAGCCGTCAGATCGCCGCGCTGGAACGGCTCGGCCTGATCGAGCGCACCGCCGACCCGGAGGACCTGCGCGGCCAGACCATCCGCGCCTCCGCGGCCGGCGAGCAGCTGCTGGCCGACGTCAGGGAGCAGCGGCACGCCGCGTTCCTGGAACGGCTGGCAGACTGGCCCGACGACGACCTGGAGCGCTTCGCGGACTACCTCGTCCGTTACAACGCCCACATCTGACCTGCGGTGCTTGACACCACCCCGACGCGCCCCACATCGTTGACCCAACAGTCGCGATGTATCGCGTTTCATTGGGGGATACAACCAGATGAACATCGGCCGGCGGCTCGCCGCCCTGCCCTGCGGACGACGCGGTAAATGGGTCGTCCTCACCGCCTGGATCATCCTGCTGCTGGTCCTGGCCCCGCTCGCCGGGAAGCTCACCAACGCCGAGGACAACCAGGCGTCGAGCTGGCTGCCCGGGAGCGCCGAGTCCACCAAGGTCCTCAACCTGGAAGGCCAGTTCTCCTCGACCGACAGCGCGCCCACCGTGGTGCTCTACGTCCGCGACGGCGGCATCACCGCCGCCGACAAGGCCAAGGCCGCCGCCGACGCCGCCGCCTTCGCGTCCGCGCCGAACGTCAAGGGCACCGTCACCGGACCGATCCCGTCGCAGGACGGCAAGGCCCTGCAGACCGTCGTGCCGGTCGACACCAGCGCCGGCTGGAACGCGCTCACCCCGGCGGTGGACTCGCTCCGCGCCACCGCCACCAAGGGCGACCCCGGCCTCACCGTCCACGTCACCGGACCCGGCGGCGTCGGCGCCGACCAGAGCAAGGCCTTCGCCGGGATCGACGGCACCCTGCTCTACGCCACCGTCGGCATCGTGATCGTGCTGCTGCTGCTCACCTACCGCAGCCCCACCCTGTGGATCCTGCCGCTGATGTCCTCCGGGCTGGCCCTGACCGCCTCCGAAGCGGTCATCTACCTGCTGGTCAAGCACGCCGGACTGACCGTCAACGCACAGAGCGCGGGCATCCTGCTGGTGCTGGTGATCGGCGCGGGCACCGACTACGCGCTGCTGCTGGTCGCCCGCTACCGCGAGGAGCTGCGCCGGCACGAGGACCGGCACGAGGCCATGGCGGAGGCCCTGCACCGGGCCGGACCGGCGATCCTGGCCAGCGCCGCCACCGTCGCGATCAGCATGCTCTGCCTGCTGTTCGCACGGATGAACTCCACCAGCGGCCTCGGCCCGGTCTGCGCCATCGGCATCGTGGTCGCGCTGGCGGCCATGCTGACCCTGCTGCCGGCCCTGCTGGTGATCTGCGGACGCTGGGTGTTCTGGCCGGTCAAGCCGGCCTTCGGCACCGCCGAGCCGACCGAGAGCGGCATCTGGGCCCGGGTCGGCGGCGGCATCTCGCGCCGCCCCCGGCTGGTCTGGATCGGCACCACGCTGGCGCTGGGCGCGCTGGCCCTGGGCATGTTCAGCCTCAAGGCCGACGGCCTGTCAACAGCCGGATCCTTCACCGGAAAGCCGGACTCCGTGGTCGGCCAGACCGTGCTGGCCCAGCACTTCCCGGCCGGAGCCGGCTCCCCGGTGGTGGTGATCAGCACCGCCGGCGGCGCCGACGCCGCCGCGACCGCGCTGAAGGGCGTCCCCGGCATCGCCTCGACCACCCCGCCGGTGGTCAAGGGCGACCACGCCTACCTCACCGGCACCCTCGCCGCCGCCCCCGACAGCAAGGCGGCGCAGGACACCGTGGACCGGGTCAGGGCCGCCGAACACGCCGTCCCCGGCGCCGAGGCCCTGGTCGGCGGCAACACCGCGGTGCAGCTGGACACCCAGCGGGCGTCCCGGCACGACTCCTACGTGATCATCCCGATCGTGCTGGTGGTAGTGCTGCTGATCCTGGCCCTGCTGCTGCGGGCGGTGGTCGCGCCGCTGCTGCTGATCGCGACCGTGGTGCTCTCCTACGCCGCGGCGCTCGGCATCAGCTCGCTGGCCTTCACCCACCTGTTCCACTTCGAGGGCGAGGACAGCTCGTTCCCGCTGTTCGTCTTCGTCTTCCTGGTGGCACTCGGCATCGACTACAACATCTTCCTGATGACCCGGGTCAGGGAGGAGTCCGCGCAGCGCGGCACCCGCGGCGGCGCACTGGCCGGGCTCGCCGCGACCGGCGGGGTGATCACCTCCGCCGGGCTGATCCTGGCCAGCACCTTCGGCGTGCTGGGCACCCTGCCGGTGGTGGGCTTCGCCGAGATCGGCTTCGCGGTCTGCCTGGGCGTGCTGCTGGACACCCTGGTGGTCCGCTCGATCCTGGTCACCGCACTGACCATGGACATCGACCGGACACTGTGGTGGCCCAGCGCACTGAGCAAGGTCACCGCCCCGGCCGCGGCCCCGGCCGCCCACGGCGGGCGACTGCCGCTCGACCAGCAGTCCGGCAGCAGGAGCTGACCCCTCCCGCCTCCCGGTACGGCCCGCCGACGTTGCGTCGGCGGGCCGTACGCCTGCCGGGACCGCGACCCGCCAGTCAGGGTCGGCGTAACGGTTCCGAACCGGATCGGGCGGCAGCGCTTATCCCCCGCCCCGCCGCTGTGCCACGCTGTGCGCAACGGGTTCGACATGGCATGGATTGTGTGGGGGGCGGCGTCACCATGAGCAACGAGATCTACTTCAGCAACAACTACCGCGACCTGTGTGAACAGCACGGGACCGGCGCCGGCTTCCAGTTCGAGTTCTCCTGCTCCCGCTGCGCCGACACCTGGCGGTCCGCCTTCCAGCCGTACACCAGCGGCCGGGCGGCCGGCTGGGCGGACCGGGTGGTCGGCAGCGCCTGGGGGGCGTTCGGCCGTACCGGCAGCGAGGCGAGCAGCGCCCTCGGCGGCCTGGTCGGCGCCAACTGGGGCCCCAACAAGGACAAGGCCTTCCAGAAGGCCATCGACGACGCCAAGGCGCACTTCAACCGCTGCGCCCGCTGCACCAGTTACGTCTGCGGCCGGTGCTGGAACGCGGCCCAGGGCCTGTGCCTGAACTGCGCCCCGGACACCGCCGCCGAGGTCGCCGCCTCCCAGCAGCGCGGCCTCAACGACGTCGCCTCGCAGCGCGCGTACGAGGTCGGCGGCAGCCAGGGCGCGGCCTACAACGTGGACCGCAGCACGCAGTTGGTCTGCCCGCAGTGCAGCACCGAGACCCACGGCGCACGGTTCTGCCCCGGCTGCGGCCACCGGCTCGCCCAACAGGACACCTGCTCCTCCTGCCAGGCCGTGGTCCCCCAGGGCGCCGCCTTCTGCCCGGACTGCGGGACTCGCCGCTGACGTAGCGTCATATTGGTGAAGCAGGCGCTTCCTCCGCCTGCTCTACTTATGGTGACGCGACGTCAATTCGCACAATAGTCGCCAACCCCACCGCAGCCCGGCTACCCCACGGCGCAGCCCCGGCTACCCCACGGCGGCAGCCGCGGCGCGGCCGGCCTGGCGGCCGGAGAAGATGCAGCCGCCGAGGAAGGTGCCCTCCAGCGAGCGGTAGCCGTGCACCCCACCGCCGCCGAACCCGGCCACCTCGCCCGCCGCGTAGAGGCCGGGAAGCACCTCGCCGTCGGCCCGCAGCACCCGCCCGGAGAGGTCGGTCTGCAGGCCGCCGAGGGTCTTCCGGGTGACGATGTTGAGCCGCACCGCGATCAGCGGGCCCGCCTTCGGGTCGAGGATCCGGTGCGGCGCGGCGGTGCGGATCAGCCGGTCGCCCCGGTAGCGGCGGGCGTTCTCGATCGCGGCCAGCTGCAGGTCCTTGCCGAACGGGTTGTCCAACTCCCGGTCCCTGGCCGTGATCTGCGCCTCCAGGTCGGCCAGGTCGATCAGCGGCTGGTCGGTCAGCCGGTTCATCCCGGCGACCAGCTCCGGCAGGGTGTCGGCGACCACGAAGTCCGCACCCTGGTCCAGGAACGCCTGCACCGGGGCGCTGGCGCCGGGACGGGCCCGCTTCAGCACCTCGGGGATGCTCTTCCCGGTCAGGTCCGGGTTCTGCTCGGAACCCGACAGCGCGAACTCCTTCTCGGCGATCCGGTAGGTCAGCACGAACCAGGAGTAGTCGTGGCCGGTGTCGGTGATCGCCTTCAGCGTGCCGAGGGTGTCGAAGCCGGGGAAGTTGGGCGCCGGGAAGCGCCGCCCGTTCGCGTCCAGCCACAGCGAGGAGGGGCCCGGCAGGATACGGATGCCGTGCCTGGCCCAGATCGGGTCCCAGTTCTGGATGCCCTCGGTGTAGTGCCACATCCGGTCCCGGTTCACCAGCCGGGCCCCGGCCCGCTCGCTGATCGCCAGCATCCGGCCGTCCACGTGCTCCGGCACCCCGGAGATCATCCGCCGCGGCGGGGCGCCGAGCCGCTCCGGCCAGTTGGCCCGGATCAGGTCGTGGTCCGCGCCGATGCCGCCGGAGGTGACCAGCACCGCCTGCGCGGACAGCGCGAACTCCCCGGCCTCCTCCCGGGAACTGGCCGTCCCCCGGGCCGCGTCGCTGGGCACCAGCACCGCACCGCGCACCCCGGTCACCGCACCGTCGGTCAGCACCAGGCCGTCCACCCGGTGCCGGAACCGCAGCTCGACCCGGCCCAGTTCGACCTGGGCCCGGACCCGCCGGGCGAACGGCTCGACCACGCCGGGCCCGGTGCCCCAGGTGATGTGGAACCGCGGCACGCTGTTGCCGTGCCCGTCCGCGAGGTAGCCGCCGCGCTCGGCCCAGCCCACCACCGGGAAGAACCGCAGCCCCTGGGCGCGCAGCCAGGAGCGCTTCTCGCCGGACGCGAAGTCCACATAGGCGCGGGCCCACTGCCGGGCCCAGTAGTCCTCACCCGACGGGTCGTCCGGACCGCGGTCGAAGCCGGCGCTGCCCTGCCAGTCCTGCCAGGCCAGTTCGGGGGAGTCCTTGACGCCCATCCGCCGCTGCTCGGGGGAGTCCACCAGGAACAGCCCGCCGAAGGACCAGAACGCCTGCCCGCCGAGGCCGGTCTCCGGCTCCTGGTCCAGCACCAGCACCTTGCGGCCCGCCTCGGCCAGCTCCGCGGCGGCCACCAGTCCGGCCAGTCCCGCACCGACCACGATCACATCAGCGTCGTCCATGGCGACAAGGTAGCCGATGCGGTGGCGTATCCGATACGTCGCTGTATCGTTTTCCGGTACCGCCTCACCCCAGGAGGGCCCGATGCCGAAGGGCACCACCAAGCGCCGCCCGCGCACCCGGGCCGCGCTGCTGACGGCGGCGCTGGCGGCCTTCGCCGAGCACGGCTTCCAGGCCACCACGATCGAGCAGGTCTGCGCACGGGCCGGCTACACCCGCGGCGCCTTCTACTCCAACTTCACCAGCAAGGACGAACTGTTCCTGGAACTGTTCGACCAGCACAGCGCGCAGACCGTGCTCCGGCTCAGCGCCGCGATGGACTCCATCCCCACCGAGGACCTCACCCTGGACCGGCTCGCCGAACGCGTCTGCGAGATCGAACCGGCCGAACGCGACTGGTACCTGGTCAGCACCGAGTTCACCCTGCACGCCATCCGCGACCGGGAGACCGCCCGGATCCTGGCCCAGCACGACGCCCGGCTCCGCGCGGAACTCGCCCGCGGCATCACCGAGCACCTGCGCCGGGCCGGGCTCGCCCTCACCGTCGACCCGGACGAACTCGCCCGGCTGCTGATCGCGATCCGCGAGGGCGGCCTGGCGCAGAGCTACGTCGAACCCGAGCAACTCCCGCCAGGCCTGCTGGAACGCCGCTTCCTGGCCCGCATCCTGACCTCCGTCACCGAGCCTGCCCCGGCAAGCCGCTGACGCTCCCTCACTGCTGCTCCCCTGGAGGCCGATCCCGTTGTCCCAACCACCCGAAACCCCGCCCGCCGAGACGCCGCCCCCCGCTGACACGCCATCCGCTGACACGCCGCCCGCTGCAGCGCCCTCCCCTGCCGCACCCGCCGAGACGCCGTCCCCCGCCGCACCACCCACTGAGACGTCGCCCCTCGCAGCGCCCTCCCCCGTGACACCGCCACCCGCGGCCCCCGGCCGCCCGCGCATCGCGATCCTCGGTGCCGGAAGCATCGGCTGCCACCTCGGCGGCCACCTGGCCGCCCACGCCGAGGTCACCCTGATCGGCCGCAGGACGGTGCTGGACACCCTCGCCGACGGCCTCACCCTCACCGCCGCCGGCCGTCCGCCCCGGCACGTCCCCCGAGCCGACCTCACCATCGCAACCGGTCCGGACGCCGTCGCCGGTGCGGACCTGGTCCTGGTCACGGTCAAGTCCAGCGGCACCGCCGCCGCCGCGCTGGAACTGGCCGAGCACCTCGACCCCGGCACCGTCGTGGTCAGCTTCCAGAACGGCCTGCACAACCCCGGCGTACTGCGGGAGGCGCTGCCGGACCACACCGTGCTGGCCGGGATGGTCCCCTACAACGTGCTGCAAACCCGGCCGGGGACGTTCCACCAGGGCAGCGCCGGTGCGCTGATGGTCGACGACCTGCCGCAGGCAGCACCGCTCCTGGACGCGCTGACCCGGGCCGGGCTGCCGGTCCAGGCCCGCCGGGACATGCGCGAGGTCCAGTACGCCAAGCTGCTGATGAACCTCAACAACGCCGTCAACGCCCTGTCCGGCCTGCCGCTGCGGGACCAGCTCGGCCAACGGGACTACCGCCGCTGCCTGGCCCTGTGCCAGGACGAGGCCCTGGCCGCCTACCGCGCCGAGGGCGTCCGCCCGGCCCGCCTCGGCCCGCTCCCGGCCGCGGCCACCCCGACCCTGCTGCGCCTGCCCGACCCGCTGTTCCACCGCCTCGCCGCGGCCAGCCTGCGGATCGACGCCCAGGCCAGGTCGTCCATGTGGGAGGACCTGGAACGCGGCCGCCCCACCGAGATCGACGCCCTCCAGGGCGAGGTGGTAGCCCTGGCGGCCCGCCACCACCTCCCCGCCCCCGCCAACGCCCGCCTGATCACCCTGATCCGCACCGCCGAGACCGCCGACCGGACCCCCACCCCCGCCCCGGCCCGCACCTGGACCGGCCCCGCCCTCCTGGCCGAACTCAACCGCGCAGCGGAGTAGTTGGCGCACCGGCCACCGACAACGCGAAGAGGTGCCTCCCTCAGTGACTTTCGTCTCTGCTGGAGGCACCTCGTGGTGCTTCGCTGTGCGCGAGGGGGGATTTGAACCCCCACGCCCTTTCGGACACTGGCACCTGAAGCCAGCGCGTCTGCCATTCCGCCACTCGCGCATTGAGTGATGCCGCTGACTCTACCGAACCTGGCCCGCCGTCTTCAAACCGGTTGTCCACCGGCTCTCCGACCGCCTGGCCGCTCTCTGCAGCGCCTTGCGACAAGAAGAACATTAGCACGTCGGAAGGGGTCTTCCGGACGCCCCCGACCACGCCCCCGACCGCCCCCGACCGCCCCGGACGCCCCGCCGAAGCCGAACGGGTGATCAGCGGATGACCACCCGCATCGTGGGGTACGTCTCAGCCTGCACACCCGGACTCTTACCGACTCGACGCTCCCTGATGGCATCCTTCCTAGAGAAGCGGCGCCCGCCCGGTGCCCGAGGAACCACGCGCGGGCCTGCCGCGTAGATACGATCAGTAAGGCAGACAAGCACGCCGCCGCCGCGCACCCGCACGGCGGGCCGAGAACGCCCGATGGAAGGGGGTGCCCCGTGGGAGCCCTGAAGAAGTTCGAGCAGCGACTCGAGGGATTCGTCAACGGCGCCTTCGCCAAGGTGTTCAAGTCCGAAGTGCAGCCCGTGGAGATCGCCGGAGCGCTGCAGCGCGAGTGCGACAACAACGCGAGCATCTGGAACCGGGACCGCACCGTCGTCCCCAACGACTTCATCGTCGAGCTGAGCCCGCACGACTACGAGCGGCTGAGCCCGTACTCCGCCCAGCTCGGCGGCGAGCTGGCCGGGATGGTGCGGGAGTACGCCCAGGCACAGCGCTACTCCTTCATGGGCGCGCTCAAGGTCGCCCTGGAGCAGGCCGAGGACCTGGACACCGGCCTGTACCGGGTCCGCAGCCGGATCGAGGCCGCCCCCGAGGCCGCCGCGCCCGCCGACCCGTACGGCAGGCAGCAGCAGGGACAGGGCCAGGCCCACGGCCAGCAGCCCCCCGGGCACCAGCCGCAGCAGCCCTACCAGTCGCCGCAGCAGGCAGCCCAGCAGCAGGCCCAGCCCTACGGCCGCCAGGCCGCCGAACCCTGGCAGCCGCAGGTCCCGCCGCTGCCGCCGACCGCCCCCGCCTTCCCCGCCGTCGCGCCCGGCCAGTCGGCCCCGCCGCCGTCGGCCCAGCGCGACCCGGGCAACGTCCGGCCGATGCCCGGCGCCGGCTTCGGCCCGGCCGGGACCACCACCCGGCGCTGGCTGGAGATCAACGGCGACCGGCACCAGGTCTCCACCCCGGTCGTGGTGCTCGGCCGCAGCACCGAGGCCGACATCCGGGTCGACGACCCCGGGGTCTCCCGACGGCACGCCGAGATCCGGATGGGCAACCCCTCCCTGGTCCTGGACATGGGCTCGACCAACGGCATCGTGGTGGACGGGCAGCACACCCAGCGCGCTACGCTGCGCGACGGCTCACGGATCATCATGGGCAGCACCACCATCGTCTACCGGCAAGCCGAAGGGTGACGCGCTCCACATGTCTGAGCTGACCCTCACAGTGATGCGGCTGGGATTCCTCGCCGTGCTGTGGCTGTTCGTCATCGTCGCGGTGCAGGTGATCCGCAGCGACCTGTTCGGCACCAAGGTGGTCCAGCGCGCCGCCACCGCCCGCCGCGGCGCCGCTGCCGCCGGGGCCGCGACAGCCCGTCAGCAGCCCCCGCAGCAGCGCGACCCCGGCCGCGGCCAGACCCAGCGCCCGCGCCGCGGAGCGCCCACCCAACTCGTGGTCACCCAGGGCTCGTTGGCCGGTACCACGGTCGCCCTGCAGGGTCAGACGATCACCCTCGGCCGGGCCCACGACTCCACCATCGTCCTCGACGACGACTACGCCTCCTCGCGCCACGCCCGGATCTACCCCGACCAGAGCGGGCAGTGGATCGTCGAGGACCTGAACTCCACCAACGGCACCTACCTGGACCGGACCCGGCTGACCAGCCCCACCCCGCTGCAACCGGGGACGGCCATCCGCATCGGCAGGACCGTCATCGAGCTGCGGAAGTAGTCGCACATGAGGCATGGGCAGCAGGCCCGCACCCCGGGTCCGGGCGGTGGGGCCCGCAATTCGCCCCACCCGCGCCCGGACAGGCCGCGCACGGCACCGTACGATGCATCAACGCACGCTGCACCGGGGCATCGCGCAGGGGACCGAGGGAAGGGGGCGGACGGCACATGAGCCTCGTGCTGCGCTTCGCCGCCGGGTCGCACAAGGGCATGATCCGGGAGGGCAACGAGGACTCCGGCTACGCCGGTCCGCGGCTGCTCGCCGTCGCCGACGGCATGGGCGGCCAGGCCGCGGGCGAGGTGGCCTCCTCCGAGGTCCTCTCCACCATGGTCGAGCTGGACGAGGACGTGCCCGGCACCGACCCGCTCACCGCGCTCAGCGCCGCCGCCGACCGCGCCAACGAGCGGCTCCGGCTGCTGGTCGAGGGCGACCCCGCACTGGAGGGCATGGGCACCACCCTCACCGCGCTGCTCTGGACCGGCCAGCGGGCCGGCCTGATCCACATCGGCGACTCCCGCGCCTACCTGCTCCGCGACGGCGCGCTCAGCCAGATCACCCAGGACCACACCTGGGTCCAGCGCCTGGTGGACGAGGGCCGGATCACCGAGGAGGAGGCCAGCACCCACCCGCAGCGCTCACTGATCATGCGCGCGCTGATGGGCACCGGCGAGGTCGAGTCCGACCTGTCGATCCGCGAGGTCCGGGCCGGCGACCGCTACCTGATCTGCTCCGACGGCCTCTCCGGCGTGGTCAGCCACCAGACCCTGGAGGAGACCCTCGGCAGCTACTACGCCCCCGAGCAGACCGTCTCCGAGCTGATCCAGCTGGCGCTGCGCGGCGGCGGCCCGGACAACATCACCTGCGTGGTCGCCGACGTCCTCGACGTCACCGACGGCGACACCATGGCGGGCCACTTCACCGACACCCCGGTCGTGGTCGGCGCGGTCGCCGACGGCCCGCCCACGATCACCCACCACGCCATGGCGAACACCCCGGCCGCCCGCGCCGCCTCGCTCGGCCGCCCGCAGCCGGGACAGCCCGGCGCCGCCCCGTCCGGCTCGGTCGGCTACGCCACCGACTACGACCAGGACTACCAGGACGGCGCCTACCCGCTGGACGAGTCCGACCAGGACTACCTCCCCGAGGAGAGCGGCCGGCGCAGCCGCCGCAAGCAGCGCGCGGGCCGCAAGCGCCGCTGGGGCGTCCCGGTCGCGGTGCTGCTGGTCGTGGTGGTCCTGGTCGGCAGCGCCGGCTACTTCGGCTACCGCTGGACCCAGACCCAGTACTACGTCGGCGCCGACGGCGGCAGCGTGGCGATCTACCAGGGCGTCAACCAGAGCCTGGCCGGAATCAGCCTGTCCAAGGTGCACCAGGCCACCGACGTCCAGCTGAAGGACCTGCCGCCGGCCGAGCAGACACACCTGCGCGGCACCGTCTCCGCCAGCAGCCTCAAGGACGCCCAGGCCCAGGTCGCCACCCTGGAGCACCAGGCGGCGCTGTGCCGTCAGGTCGCCGCGACCAAGCCCGCGCCGACCCCGTCCGCTCCCGCCGCCACCCCGACCACCCCCTCCGGCGCCAAGACCAACGCCAAGCCCACCGCCCCGACCGCCTCCGCCCCTGCCGCCGCGCCCTCGCTGAGCGCGCAGGACCAGCAGATGGCCGACCAGTGCGCCGCCTCCTGACGTCGGAGGGAACGGCGGCCACGGCCACCATCACTCCGCAGGGCGCGCCCAACCGCCGCAACACCGAACTGTCGCTGCTGGTCTTCGCGGTCCTGATCACCCTGTTCGCCTACGCCGACACCGGCCTGGCGATGGCCGGACGGGTCCCCGCCGGGATGCTGGAGTACGGGCTCGGCATGGGCGCCTTCGTACTGCTGGCACACCTGGCGGTACGCCGCTTCGCCCCCTTCGCCGACCCGCTGATGCTCCCGGTCGCGGCCCTGCTGAACGGGCTCGGCCTGGTCTTCATCTGGCGCCTCGACCAGGCGAAGCAGCTCGCGCACAACTACCCCGGCGCCCAGAACCAGCTGATCTGGACCGGCCTCGGGGTCGCCCTGTTCATCGGCGTGATGGCGCTGCTGAAGGACCACCGGCTGCTCCAGCGCTACACCTACATCGCCGGTCTCAGCGCGCTGATCCTGCTGGCAATCCCGGCCTTCCTGCCGAGCCGCTCCTCGGACTTCGGCGCCAAGATCTGGATCCACGTCGGCAGCTTCTCGATCCAGCCCGGCGAGTTCGTGAAGATCATCCTGCCGGTGTTCTTCTCCGGCTACCTGATGGTCAAGCGGGACGCGCTGGCGCTGGCCAGCCGCCGCTTCCTGGGCCTCTACCTGCCGCGCGGCCGGGACCTCGGCCCGATCATCGCGGTCTGGGTGCTCAGCCTGATGATCCTGGTCTTCGAGACCGACCTCGGCACCTCGCTGCTGTTCTTCGGCATCTTCGTGATCATGCTCTACGTGGCCACCGAGCGGACCAGCTGGATCGTCTTCGGCCTGGCCATGGCCGGCGGCGGCTTCTGGCTGGTGGCCAGCACCGAGCCGCACGTCCAGTCCCGGATCACCGACTGGCTGAACCCGCTGGCCGCGGCGCCGGACGGCGGCGGGGTCGGCCAGATCGGCCAGGCCCTGTTCTCCTTCGGCGCGGGCGGCACCCTGGGCACCGGCCTCGGCCAGGGCCACTCCTGGCTGATCGGCTTCGCCGCCAAGAGCGACTTCATCCTCGGCACGGTCGGCGAGGAACTCGGCCTGGCCGGACTGATGGCGATCTTCCTGCTCTACGCCCTGCTGTTCGAACGCGGGCTGCGGACCGCGCTGGCCGCCCGCGACCCGTTCGGCAAACTGCTGGCGGTCGGCCTGTCCGGGGCCTTCGCGCTGCAGGTGTTCATCGTCGCGGGCGGCGTGACCGGTACGATCCCGCTGACCGGCATGACGATGCCGTTCATGGCCCAGGGCGGTTCCTCGGTCATCACCAACTGGGCCCTGGTCGCCATCCTGCTGAAGATCAGCGACGTGGCCCGGCGGCCGGCCCCGGCTCCGGCCACCGGATCGGGAACCGGAGAACCGACCCAGGTGCTCACGCCGTCATGAACCACGTGTAGACAGTAGCCAAGTGACCCGAGAAGCGACCGAGCCCGCACCCGGAGGGGAACCCCGCCCGTGAACAAGCCCATCCGCCGGGTATCGGTGTTCTGCCTGGTCCTGATCCTGGCGCTGATGATCCGGGTGAACTACGTCCAGGGCGTCGAGGCCGCGTCGCTGAACAAGAACCCCAACAACGCCCGCGGCACCATCGAGGCGTACAGCTACCCGCGCGGCGCGATCATCGCCGGCGGCAAGGCGCTCACCAAGGACCTGCTGGTCAACGGCAACAAGTACAAGTACCGCCGGGCCTACACCGACGGACCCATGTACGCGCCGGTGACCGGCTACTCCTCGCAGGTGTTCGGCAGCAACCTGCTGGAGAACGTCGAGGACCCGATCCTCAGCGGCAACGACTCGGCGCTGTTCTTCCACAACACCCTGGACATGCTGACCGGCAAGCAGAAGCAGGGCGGCGACGTGCTCACCACGATCGACCCCAAGGTGCAGGCCGCCGCCTGGAACCAGTTCAAGAGCTCCGGCAAGAAGGGCGCCGCGGTCGCCCTCGACCCGACCACCGGCGCGATCCTCGGCCTGGTCAGCGCCCCCTCGTACGACCCCAGCACGATCGCCGGCGCGGACAGCACCGCCAGCGCGGCCTGGTCCAAGCTGCAGGCCGACCCGTCCAACCCGATGCTGAACCGGGCGCTGCGGCAGACCTATCCGCCCGGCTCGACCTTCAAGCTGGTCACCGCCGCCGCGGCGCTGGAGACCGGCAAGATCACCGACATCAACGCGCCGACCGACTCGCCCGACCCGTACGTCCTGCCGCAGACGAACAACCAGAAGCTGGTCAACGAGGCCGGCGACACCTGCCTCAACGTCTCCATGAACGACGCGCTGCGGGTGTCCTGCAACACCGTCTTCGGCAAGCTCGGCGACGAGATCGGCAACGCCCGGATGGTCCAGGAGGCCGACAAGTTCGGCTTCAACAGCTCCAGCCTGCTGATCCCGGTCGGCGTCTCGAAGAGCGTCTTCGACAGCGGCATCAACCGCCCGCAGAACGTCCAGTCCTCGATCGGGCAGTTCGACACCCGGGCCACGCCGCTGGAGATGGCCATGGTCGCCTCCGCCGTGGTGAACAACGGCACACTGATGAAGCCCTACCTGGTCGCGCAGACCCGCAGCGCCAACCTCTCGGTGGTCGACCAGGCCAAGCCGTCCCAGCTGTCCCAGGCCACCACCCCGCAGGTGGCGCAGCAGCTGCAGACCATGATGGAGAACGTGGTCCAGAACGGCACCGGCCACAACGCGGCGATCCCCGGGGTCACCGTCGGCGGCAAGACCGGCACCGCCCAGAACGGCGTGGACAACAAGAACAACCCGTACGCGTGGTTCGTCTCCTACGCCAAGGACTCCTCCGGCAAGGAGATCGCGGTGGCCGTCGTGGTCGAGGACAGCAACGCGGCCCGCAACGAGATCTCCGGTTCGGGACTGGCCGCGCCGATCGCCAAGGCGATGATGCAGGCCTACCTGAACAAGTGATCAAGGCCACGCCGGGGCCCCACGACGGATACCGGTCTCATATCAAGGTGCCCCTGGCGAACCGAAAGGGCCCTCCGGCCCGGTAGCGTATCCGCAAGCAGCGGTCTGCCCACGTCCTGTGGGCACGCATGCCGACCACGACCGATGACCACCGCAGGACCGACAGATCAACCTCGGCACTGGCGAGGGAGAGGGTTGGAACCATGGAAGAACCGCGTCGCCTCGGCGGCCGGTACGAGCTGGGCGGCGTCCTGGGACGCGGCGGCATGGCAGAGGTCTACCTCGGCCACGACATCCGGCTCGGACGCGCCGTCGCTGTGAAGACGCTGCGGGCCGACATGGCCCGTGACCCGTCGTTCCAGGCCCGTTTCCGCCGCGAGGCACAGTCCGCCGCCTCACTGAACCACCCCTCGATCGTCGCCGTGTACGACACCGGCGAGGACTACATCGACGGCATCTCCATCCCGTACATCGTGATGGAGTACGTCGACGGATCGACGCTGCGCGAGCTGCTGCACTCCGGGCGGCGGCTGCTGCCCGAGCGCGCGCTGGAGATGACCACCGGCGTGCTCCAGGCGCTGGAGTACTCGCACCGCAACGGCATCGTGCACCGCGACATCAAGCCCGCGAACGTCATGCTGACCCGCAACGGCACGGTCAAGGTGATGGACTTCGGCATCGCCCGCGCCATGGGCGACGCCGGGATGACCATGACCCAGACCGCGGCGGTCATCGGCACGGCCCAGTACCTCTCGCCGGAGCAGGCCAAGGGCGAGCAGGTCGACGCCCGCTCGGACCTCTACTCCACCGGCTGCCTGCTGTACGAGCTGTTCACCATGCGCCCGCCGTTCATCGGCGACTCGCCGGTGGCCGTCGCGTACCAGCACGTCCGCGAGGAGGCCCAGCCGCCGTCGGTCTACGACCCCGAGGTCCGGCCGGAGTACGACGCCATCGTGATGAAGGCGCTCGCCAAGGAGCGGGACTACCGCTACCAGAGCGCCGACGAGATGCGCGCCGACATCGAACGCGCCCTGGACGGCCTCCCGGTCGCCGCGGTGCAGACCGTCGCCTACGGGGCCGGCGCGATGCCCGGCTACGGCCAGCCGCAGGGCTACGGCCAGCAGGACCAGTACGGCCGCACCACCGCGATGCCGCAGCAGGGCGCGGACCAGGCAGGCCAGACCAGCCTGCTGCCGGGCCTGGGCAAGGGCTACGACGTCGGCGGCGACGGCTACGACACCGGCGGCGGCAACGGCTACGACGACGGCTACGGCGGTCGCGGCGACCGCCGCCGGGCCGGCAACGGCGGCGGCCGGAACCGCAACACCTCCTGGATCGTGCTGGCGGTCGCGGCGGTGCTGGTGCTGATCGGCTCCTACTTCGTGGCCCAGTACGTCTTCGCCGGGCCGAAGAAGCCGACCACCTACGCCGTCCCCAACCTGGTCAACCAGGACCTGGCCGGCGCGCAGGCGGCGGTGACCAACAGCCCCGGCACCTTCACCATCGTCAAGGGCCCCGCGGTCGCCTGCGACCCGGCCACCGCCGACAAGGGCAAGGTCTGCACCCAGGACCCGGCGGTCGGCACCATGGCCGCCGCCGGCAGCACCATCACCATCCACGTCAGCAGCGGGGCCCCGACCAAGGGCATCCCGTCGGTGTCCGGCAAGTCCCCGGACGACGCCACCGCGGCGCTGCAGGCGGCGGGCTTCACGGTCAGCAACCAGACCCAGCAGGCCAGCGACAAGGTCCCCAACGGCCAGGTCATCGGCACCAACCCGGCCGCGGGCACCCAGGCCGCCACCGGCTCCGGCGTCGTCCTGATCGTGTCCTCCGGACCAGCCCAGGTCGCCGTCCCGAACCTGCTGGGCCTGGACCAGCAGGACGCGACAGCGGCACTGACCAAGGCCGGGCTCAGCCCCGCCCCCCAGGGCGACGACAACCAGCCCAGCAACTACCTCCCGGGACAGGTCTCGCGCCAGTCCCAGCCCGCGGGGACGATGGTGGCGCCGAACACCTCGATCCAGTTCTGGCTCACCCCGCAGCAGCAGGGCGGCAACGGGGGCAACGGGGGAACCCAGACCCCTCCCCAGGGGGCGGGAGGCACCACCGGCCAACCCGGTGACAACCAGGGTCAGACCGGCCAGTAGCACCACGGCCCGGAACCCGGGCGAAAGCCCGGCCCGCCTACCCGCCCCCTGATCGCTACGGCCCGAAGGGCCGGGACGCACTCCGCGTCCCGGCCCTTCCCCGTTCCCGGGGCCCATGTGGCATCCTTCCTCTGGCCGTAGAGCTCGTAACACGATCTTCGAGCGTTGGAGGGCTGTCAGAGGCGGCTGGGATGATCGAAGGCATGACAGTGGACTGGGCTCTCCTGCGGCACGCGTATGGATCCGCGTCCGACCTGCCAAGGCTGTTCGAGGATGTTGGGGATCCCGAGGCGGCCGACGTTGCGTGGGAGGACCTTTGGGCTTCTCTCTGCCACCAGGGGACGGTGTACACCGCCAGCTTTGCCTCCCTCCCTGTTCTGGCGGACATCGCCACTGGGCGGAAGCCCGGAGCCAGCGGACAGGCCCTCGGCTTGGCCGGCCGGATCGTCGCAGAGGAACATCAGCTTCACGAGCCCGGCTACGTCCAGGCACGCTATCCGGCAGCTGTGCGCGAGTTGCACCAGCTAACCCTGGAGATCGTGGTGGCAACCCGCTTCGAGGGCGATGCGGACGACTTCCTCTTCTGCCTGGAGGACCTCCTGGCGTTCGAGGGTGTTCCTGTATGGAGACATCGCCTACGTCGGGATGAACACGGCGTGAGCTGCCCTGCCTGCGCGCAGAGCCTGTGGATCGACCTCACCAGCGCGCCCGCCGGCACTCGCCGCCGGGACCCGGGTAGGAGCTTTCGGGTTGTCGGCCGGGAGGGGCCCCTCCTCACCGGTGTCCACCCCAGCGCCCCTGGAGATCTGCCCCCATTGGCCCATCGCCTGCGCGACTTGGCCGTCCGGGCCGGGCAATCAGAGGCTGCAGAGCACCTCCTCCATCTCTTCGGTCGCACCACATGTCCTGACTGTGCCTCGGATTTTGCAGTATCTGACCAGGTCGCAGCCAGCGATGCGGAGCGCCCGTAGAGCTCGCACGACCTTGTGGAGTGGTACAGGCCAATCGTAACCGGCAGGACGATTGAGCCGTTCGTGAGGGTGTGAGCGTCAAGCCTTGGGTCGTGGACGACGACTTGTGGGCAGTGGTCGAGCCGGTGCTGCCGCCCGGGCCGGAGCGGTCACACGGTCCCCGGCCGGTGTCGGACCGGCTGTGCCTGCAGGGTGTGCTGTTCGTGCTCTACACCGGGATCACCTGGCAGCAGCTGCCGTTGAAGCTGGGCTTCGGTTCCGGGCAGACCTGCTGGCGCCGCCTGGACGCCGGCGTCTTCGACCAGTTGCACCGGATACTCCTGTCGGAGCTGAACGCGGCCGGTGAACTGGACTGGAGCCGCGCGTGCGTGGACGCCTCCCACGTGCGCGCGAAAAAAGGGGTTCCGCGATGGGCCCCTCGCCTGTCGACCGCCGCAAGACCGGCAGTAAACACCACCTGATCTGCGACGGCAACGGCACCCCGCTCAAGGTCATCACCACCGCGGGCAACGTCAATGACATCACCCAGACCCTCGCCCTGGTCGACGCCGTCCCACCCGTCGCCGGCCGCGTCGGCCACCCCCGCAAGCGGCCCGACGCCTTGCTCGGCGACAAGGGCTACGACAGCCAAGCCGTCCGCCGAGCCCTGCGCCACCGCGGGATCCTGCCCGTCATCTCCCGCCGCGGCCACCCCGACATCCACGGCCTGGGCAAACTCCGCTACGTCGTCGAGCAGACCTTCGCCCTCCTGCACCAGTTCAAACGCCTCGCCACCCGCTGGGAACGCCGCCTCGACCTCCACAACGCCCTCGTCTCACTGGGCTGCACGATCATCTGCTGGCGACGCCTCAAGAAAGCCACAGCGTGATCGTGTTACGAGCTCTTATAAGACCCAATGCCCGGGATGTCTACCAAACAGGGGGAATGCCCGCCAATATCGCACCAGACTGCCAGATCAACGCTTTAATCCAGAGCAGAAATGTGGACATACTCTTGACATGCACACAAGTAGTATGTGATTATCTTTTCACCAATAGAGAAAGAAGGAATCATGGCCCTCTCCAAATTTCGCTATGGAATTATTTCTGCGGTTGCCGTGGTCGGCGTGCTCGCTGTAGCGCCGCAGGCTTCAGCTGCGACGGCGACCACAGGAACCACCTGCGCCGGAAGTTCCGAGTGCCTCATTTTGAGCTACAACTCCAACCAACTTAACTCTTACACCGCTTTCAGGGACGGGAGCATACCCAACTTCGCGGGCTACACGTTCCTTTCGGCCGCTCCAGGCCAGGGGCTTCCCGTGAAGAACAACGCAGCCTCAGCAGAGACGACCGCATCGAGTCCTTGGGCGAGCATTTTCTACAACAGCGGCTATAGTGGCGCATGCGACTCGATCCCGCCCAATGGCTTGGTCGGCAAGCTCCACAACACCTACAACGAGAATGCCTCCTTCAACTGGACGCACCCCTCGTCCTGCTACGACTTCTAGCAAAAGATTTTAATTGTGGGCATATCCGAATATCGACAGAGTCATCCCTTGAGGCGCCTGTCGGTATTCGGACTCCATACTTTCTGATTAGGTAGCATGTATATTTGGAAAACGCGCGCATCTTCCAAGGTCACACAAGTAGCAATCCTCCTCATTGTGACCTCGGCAATAACGGGATGCCCAGCCCACAAGGCTGGGGTAACACAGGCCACGGTGCATCCTGGCAGCAGCGTGGGACCAACGAGCCTCAGCACAGCGTCGACCACTGCCACATACACGGACTACGCGCGACTCCTTCCAATAGCTGCATACAGTTTTACACCGGACCAGATGAAGCTGATTAATTCCGCACAGGGCATTTTGGTGAGTGAGTGCATGCAGCGGTTCGGATTCCACTACACGCCCCCTGCTCTCAAGGTTCCAATCGTCCCAGATCGACGTTATGGACTGCAGGATCCGTACTCCGCAGAGCATTACGGATATCACTTTCCCCCGGAACCACCGGCCTCGAACCCTGCTCACATGAGCACGACCGAGGAGAATGTTCTCTACGGTGCGCGTGAAATGCAGCTAATGAACCTTCCGTATGTGAGAACTTTGAATAGGAAAGAAATACCAGCCGATGGATGCCTCGGCGAAGTCAATCGAAGTTTCACTTCTTATTCTTCTTATTCAGCAGGCGTCTCCGCAGCCAGTGAAATCGCAACGGACAGCTTTGTCAAATCAACTGGGAGTGCGGCTGTAAAATCCCTCTTCAAGCGCTGGTCGTCCTGCATGATGGAGTCTGGATATGAATTCTCCACACCCATGGAACCCCTGGCCGACAAGTCGTTCAACGGACCTGTTGCATCCAAGAGCGAGATAGCGGCGGCAAATTCGGATATCTCATGCAAGCAACGCATCGACCTCCTCAACGGATGGTTCAAAGTAGAGTCAGCTATACAGGACCAACTCATAAGAAATAAAAAATCCGAACTCGAACATCTGAAAATTGCGCAGGAGGAAAAAATAAAAGAAGCGCAGTCTATTATTGCCAATCATCAGTGATTTTCTGGAATCGCGCATCAAACGGCGATCAGGCTACACCTGGGAAATCGCCTTCCATGTGTAGCCTGCTGACGCGGACTCAGCGCAGCTCCGGAGGGAGGCTGCGGGCTGCGTCCACCGGCTCGGTGCGGGTCAGCGAGGCCCACACCGCCATCCGGTACAGCGAGGTGTACTCCGGGGTGCAGGTGGTCAGCGTCAGATAGCGCCCGGGGCCGCGGTAGCCGGACTCGGCCGGGACCGGGGCGGTGACGTCCACGTCGTATTTGGAGGTCTGCTGCAGCGTGCGGTCCACCGTGTAGACGTACCAGGTGTCGCGGGTCTCCACCACGACCTTGTCCCCCGGCCGCAGCTTCGGCAGGTCGTGGAACTTGGCGCCGTGGCCGTCCCGGTGCGCGGCCATCGCGAAGTTGCCGCTCGCCGCCCACGGCATCGCCGCGGCGTAGGGCTCCTGGTAGACCCCGGCCACGCCCTGGTTCAGCACAGCGGTACTGGTGCCCATGGTGATCAGCACCTGGAAGCCCTTCCCCAGCCTGGGGATGTGCAGGAAGCCGATCCCGTCGCCGACCTTGAACGGCCGCGGCGGCACCGGCTTGGCATCCGACCCGGGCCGGACCGTCGGCGGGGCCGACCAGGACTGCCGGACCTTCGCCGCGACCGCGTCCGCGTGCCGGTCCGCGACCAGGTCGGTCCACCACAGCGAGTAGCCGACGAACAGCGCGAGCAGCACCCCGCCAGTGATCAGCAGCTCGCCGAACAGCACCAGGACGGTCGACAGCGCGCCGGAGCGGCGGCGAATCGCGGAACGGGCAGCGGCAGCGTCAGCAGCGGCGGCGTCGGCAGTGGCCTCGGTGTCGGCGCTGGCATCGGGGAAGGACGGCATCGGGCGGGCTCTCCTCGGAACGTACCTGCGGGGTCACACCCGCCCGGTACGTCCCTGGGACGCTCCGCGTCAGCCGGTCTGCAGTGCCTGGGGCTTCTGACCTGAACTCTTCGGCAGGTCCTGGGTCAGCTTCCCCCACACCGCCATCCGGTACTTGGACGTGAACTCCGGCGTGCAGGTGGTCAGCGTGATGTAGCGGCCCGGCTGCTTGAAACCGGACTCCGGCGGCACCGGCTCGATCACGCTGACGTCGGTCGGCGAGGTCTGCGCCAGCGAACTGGTCACCGTGTAGGTGTAGTAGTCGTAGGCGGTCTCCACGACGATCTTGTCGCCGGGGACCAGCTTGTTGATGTAGCGGAACGGCTCGCCGTGCGTGTTCCGGTGGCCGGCCAGCGCGAAGTTGCCGGACGAGTCCCACGGGAAGGCCGTCTCCTGGGCGCCCGTGTAGTGCCCGACCAGACCCTTGTCGAGGATGGAGTCCTTGTCCACGCCCTCGGCGATCGGGGTCATCACATCCAGCTTGGGAATGTAGATGATCGCGAACTTGGTGTCGTGGGATATCGAGGACGGGTACGGCGGGTGGTCCTTCGAGCCGGTGCCGGTCCCGGCGCCGCCGCCCGGGTCCCACTGCTTCTCCAGCGACTTGGCGCTGCCGCTGGCGTAAGCGTCCGCCGTCACATTGGTCCACCACAGCTGGTAGGCGACGAACAGGAACATCACCACGCCCAGGGTGATGAACAGCTCGCCCAGCACCCGGACCGCGATGATCCCGACGCTCTCCTTGGGCCGTGCGGGCCGGGCCTGCCGCGCGGCCTGACCGGCCGTCCTGCTCCTGCCCCGCGACCCGCCCGGCGACCCGCCCGGCAGCGCGCCCCGCCACCCGCGCGCCTGCTGCTCGGCCCGACGCCGCTCGGCCCGGCCGCCGATCGCGACCGGCGCCTCCTCCGGCGCGGGGGCGGGCGCGGGCTGGAACGCCGAGGCGGGGACCCGCAGGGTCAGCGTGTCCGAGGACTCGGGAACGTCTTCGTCCGGCACCGGCCGCTGGAAGGCCGAGGCCGGAACCCGCAGCGTCAGCGTGTCCGAGGACTCGACCACGTCGTCGTCCCGAAGCCGCTCCGACGCCTGGATCGGCGGCTGCACCGGCTCCAAGCCCGGCCCCGGCGACTGCCGCACCGCCTCGCCCGCCGCCGCCTGCTCTGCCTGCCCCGCCCGCCCCGTCGGCGACTGTCCCATCGGCGACTGCCCCGTCAGGGACTCCCGCTCCGCGGCCTCCGGTTCGCCCTCCGGCCGGTAGACGCTCAGCTGCCGGGTCTCCTCGTCCTCGTCCCCGTCCCTGTCGTCGTCCCAGGGCCCGCCGCTGCTGCCGCGCTCCGGACGCAGCGCGGTCATGCGACCGCCACCCGGCCGATCACCGGGGCCAACCCGGCCGAGCGGTCCACCGCCCCCGGGTCGCCGCACTCGGCGAGCCAGTTGGCGAGCATCCGGTGCCCGCCCTCGGTGAGCACCGACTCGGGGTGGAACTGCACCCCCTCGACCGGCAGGTCACGGTGCCGCAGGCCCATCACGATGCCCGAGTCGGTCCACGCGGTGACCGCCAGCTCCGGCGGCACCGTGTCCCGCTCGACCGCGAGCGAGTGGTAGCGGGTCGCGGTGAGCGGCGAGTGCAGCCCGGCGAACACCCCGCCGTCCTCGTGCGCCACCGCCGAGGTCTTGCCGTGCAGCAGCTCCGGCGCCCGGCCGACCACCGCTCCGTAGGCGACCGCGATGGACTGCAGCCCGAGGCACACCCCGAACACCGGGATCCCGGCCTCCGCGCAGTGGTGCACCATGTCCACGCACACCCCGGCTTCCTCGGGCGTACCGGGACCGGGGGAGAGCAGCACCCCGTCGTAGCCGCCCGCGGTGACCGACTCCACCGCGACCTCGTCGTTGCGCAGCACCTCGCACTCGGCGCCGAGCTGGTAGAGGTACTGGACCAGGTTGAAGACAAAGCTGTCGTAGTTGTCGACGACGAGGATGCGGGCGGTCATCAGGCAACAACTCCGGTCGGCGGGAACGGTACGCGCGGGACGTACGTCGGAAGGGCGGCGCCGTCGATGGTCGGCGCAGTCGGCTTGCCGGTGCCCGCGCCCGGCTTCGCCGCGCCGGACGGCGTGGAGTCCGGCGAGGGCGACGGCGTCCCGCTCTGCTGCACCCCGCTGGTCCCGTTGTCCACGGTGACGTCGCTGAACGGGAGCAGCGGCTCGGCCCAGGGAAAGACCCAGGTGAACAGCGCGGCCACGACGGCGAGGAACAGCAGCAGGGACAGGACCGCCCGTACCGCCGCGTTCCCGGGCAGCCGGTTCCAGATCCAGGCGTACATCGCCGTCCCTCCTTCCGCTTCCGTTCGCCGCCGCACCAGAGTACGGGGCGCGGTGGGCGCCCGTCGTTTGATCCTCCCAACGCGGGACGCCCCGGTGGGTCACTGGCGCGCGGTCATTGCTGAACTTTGGCGTACTGGAGGTCCGCCGTGCCGGTGTAGCCGGGCAGCTTCATGGTGTCGGACTGCTGCAGTTTCCAGCCGAGCCCGTAGGCGGCCACGTACTGGAGGTACACCTGCAGCGAGGGGTCCGCGGCGATGGAGGCGTTCAGCTTCGCCCGGTCGCCGACCGCCCTGATCACATACGGCGGGGAGTAGACCCGGCCCTGCAGGATCAGCTGGTTGCCGACGCAGCGCACCGCGCTGGTGGAGATCAGCCGCTGGTCCTGCACCTGGACGCCGTCGGCGCCGCCCCGCCACAGCGCGTTGACCACGGCCTGCAGGTCCTGCTGGTGCACCACCAGGTCGTCCGGCTGCGGCTGCGGGACGCCGGGGATCTTCGCGGTGGCCCCGGGCGGGGCGTCGTTCAGGGTGACCGTCACCCCGGCCCCGGACAGCGGATCGAGACCGGCCGCCTGTTCGAGCACGCCGAGCCGCTGGACGTCGGCCGGATTCTGCGCGTGCTTCGCGGCGAGGGCGTCCACCTGGGCCCGCAGCGCGGCCACGGACTTCTCCGCCGCGGCGTTCTCCTGGCTCCGCTGCTGTATCACGTCGGAGAGCCGGAGCAGGGTGTCGTCATTGCGCAGCGAGGTGCCGTGGGCGGCCCTGCCGCTGGTGTAGAAGAGAAAGCCGGCCAGGGCGAAGACCATACATGTCGCAATACGGCCGACAATTCGGACGGCCCCTGGGCGTCGTCCTGGAGACGGTTCGGTCACAGGCGGAACTTCTTCCGAATCTGCCACGTACCCTTATCTCCTTCTGACTCCGCGAGCCACTACGCTAACGGACGCTGGAGACGTATGCGGCGCCACCGGCGCCGTGCCACCGTTCCAGAACAACCCACAGCTCAGCAGGTGCCCCCGGGCCCATGCAGCGCAGCGCATCGACAGGAGTGCTCCTCGTGCCGAAGTCCCGTATCCGGAAGAAGTCGGACTACACCCCGCCCGCCACGGCGACCGCGGTGAGGCTGAGTTCGGGACGCAGTTGGATCGCCCCGTTCATGCTGGCGCTTTTCCTGATCGGACTGGTCTGGATCGTCGTCTACTACGTGACCAGCGCGGCCTGGCCGATCTCGGCGATCCACAACTGGAACATCGTGATCGGCTTCGCGTTCATCGCGGGCGGGTTCGGCGTCTCCACCCAGTGGAAGTAAGCGGCTGACCGATCGTTGTCCACATGGTTATCCACAGTGGGGAAAACCATGACTATCTGTGGATAACTTGATTCCACAGCGACCGGAACGCCGCCGACCGTGTCCACCCGCGACGGAAAGTGCGCAGGTGGACACGGGTAGACGAGGGTGAAGCCAAGGGGTTCGCACGGACGTGCGAACCCCTTGTGGACAACCGCTCGAACGCCGGTAGTCTCGAACGCCGTTGGTACCGGGCGCTCAGTTCAGCCCGGCCACCCCGGCCAGGGTCGCCACCAGCACCGCGGCCAGCACCACCAGCACCGTCCCGGCCTGCACCAGCACCCGGTTCCGCTGCGGCGCGTGGGCCAGGCCGAACCCGATCAGCAGCCCCGCGACCAGGCCGCCGATGTGCGCCTCCCAGCTGATCCCCGGGATCGAGAAGGTCGCCACCAGGTTCACCACCACGATGGCCACGATCGGACCCAGCGCGCCGCCGCGCTTGCGCTGGATCACCAGCAGCGCCCCCAGCAGCCCGAAGATCGCCCCGGACGCGCCCAGGGTGAACGTCTGCGGCGCCGCCAGCAGCACCAGCGCCGAGCCGGCCAGCCCGGAGACCAGGTACAGCGCCAGGAACCGCCAGCGGCCGAGCAGCCGCTCCAGCGGCGGGCCCAGCACCCACAGCGACCACATGTTCATCAGCAGGTGCGGCAGCCAGGTGTGCAGGAACACCGAGGTGACCACCCGGTACCACTGGCCGGCGGCCACCCCCGGGCCCCACAGGTAGAGCCGGTTCAGCTCGGCCGTCGACAGCACCTTCCAGCCCAGCAGCCAGACCACCACGTTGATCCCGATCAGGATCTTGGTGACCAGCGCCCCGTCCCTGACCAGGCCGCCGCCGAACTCGGTCCTGGCCACCCGGGTGCCGGCGCCCGCGCCGCGCACGCAGTCCCGGCACTGGAACCCCACCGCGGCGTCCACCCGGCACTCCGGGCACACCGGCCGCTCGCAGCGGGTACAGCTGACCCCGGTCTCCCGTCCCGGATGGCGGTAGCACTCGGGCTGCGTGGCGGTCATGTCCATCCTGTTCCTCCGGCCGGCGTCCGGACGTGCTCCGGGCCCGGGGCGCGACACCTCAAGCGTGCCGTGCCCCGGGCCCGAAAGATACCGCCGGAACGGCCCACCACCGGAATCCGGACCGGACCTAGCGGCGCGAGATCCGCACCGACTGGATCACCACGTCCTCGACCGGGCGGTCGTTGAACGGGGTGACCTTGGTGCCCACGATCGCGTCCACCACGTCCTTCCCGGCCTGGCCGCTGACCTCGCCGAAGATGGTGTGCTTGCGGTTCAGCCAGGTGGTCGGGGCGACCGTGATGAAGAACTGCGAACCGTTGGTCCCCGGGCCCGCGTTGGCCATCGCCAGCAGGTACGGGCGGTCGAAGGACAGGTCCGGGTGGAACTCGTCGCCGAACTGGTAGCCGGGGCCGCCGGTGCCGGTGCCCAGCGGGTCCCCGCCCTGGATCATGAAGCCGGCGATGACCCGGTGGAACACCGTCCCGTCGTACAGCCGGTCCTCGGACTTCGCGCCGGTACGGGGATCGGTCCACTCCCGGGAGCCCTCGGCGAGCTCCACGAAGTTGGCCACCGTCTTCGGGGCGTGGTTCGGGAACAGCCTGACCTCGATGTCCCCGTGGTTGGTCGTGAGAGTGGCGAACAGTTCCTCGGCCACGATGCGCCTTCCTGCAGTCCTGCGTACTACCGCGTACAGCTCTGACACAGCGAATACTCCCACGCCCTGCACAAAGCGGCGCAAAGGAGCAGGATGCAGGGAAGGCCCGGGGCCGTTCCGGCGCGCCTTGGCAGGTTCCGGCGCGCATGATCCTTAACTGGGTGGACAGGTGAACAGGTGACGCCATCGAGGAGGAGGTACAGGTGACCCGCATCGACGCAGCGCGCGAGGCCGCCGGGAAGACCCGGGAGCAGCTCGCCCCCTACGCCGCGAGCGCACGGGACGCGGCAGCACACTACACCGACGAGGCGTGGCAGCGGCTGGCCCCGCACGTCGGCTCCGCCGTGGAACAGGCCCGGGTGGCCGCGCTCACGGCGCAGCAGGCCGCGCAGCACACGGTGGACAGCCGTGTCGCGCCGCGGGTGGCACCGCTCTGGGACCAGGCCGTGGGCAGTCTGCCGCCGTCCGTCGAGGACGCCGTCGCCAGGGCCGCGGTGCGGACCCGCCGGGCGGCCAGGCAGGCCAGGCGCACCGCGGTGCCCGCCGTCGCCCACGCCTTCGACGAGGCGTCGCACGCCACCGCGCTGGCCGCGCAGGCGGCCAGGGAGCGCGGCGCGGCCACCCTCCCGGTGCTGCGCGGGCAGGTCAGCCTGGCCGAGATCGAGGCGCTGGCGGCCAAGCACTCCCGCTCCCGGCGCTCGCGCTGGGGCCGCAGGCTGGTCGTGCTCGGGACGCTGGGCTTGCTGGCCGGCGGCGGCCTCGCGGCCTGGAAGTGGTGGGAGAAGCAGAGCAACCCGGACTGGCTGGTCGAGCCGCCGTCGACGCCGCTGCCGCCCCGCTCCACCCCGGCCGGCGCCACCAGCTCGACCATGCCGCTGGACCCGGAGGTCCGGGCCAAGCAGGCCGCCGAGGCGAAGCAGGCCGAACAGGCCGCCCGTGCCAAGAAGGCCGCCCGTGCCAAGGACGTCGCCGAGGACGCCGAGGAACTGGGCGACCCGGCCGACGACGCCTGACCCCCGACGCCCGACGGCGCACACCCGAACGCGGGCCCCACCGGTGACGACCGGCCGGGGCCCGCGTTCACGTCGCCCGGCCTCCGCCCTGGCCCGCGCCCCGAGCCTGCGCCCCAGGCCCGGCTGACGCACCCCCGGCCCGGCCGACCCGCCGCGGTTCAGGCGATGAGCAGGCGCAGGCCGAGGTCTGCCGCGTCGAGGTCGGCCAGCCCGCCGTTGCGCTCGGCCCACCGGCCGGAGTCCAGGTCGTCGCCGAGGCTCCGCACCGCCCGCTGCTCGACCTCCGGCCCGACCCTGGTCCACACCGACACCGCCCGGCGCACCCGCTCCTGCAGATAGGCCTCCGGCCGACGCCAGTACGCCTCGAAGAGGCCGTCGGCACAGTCCCACGGAACCGGCACCGGCTCAGCGCGGGCGCCGATCGCGTCGGCCATCCCGGCCAGCGGGGGAAACTCCGCGAGGACGGCGGCGAACTCGGGCAGGTAGTCGCGGGTGAGCCAGAACCGGTCCTGCCACCCCGGCTCGTCGGTGTCGAAGGTGAGCACCACCACCCGCCGCGCCACCCGGCGCATCTCGCGCAGCCCCGCCAGCGGGTCCCCCCAGTGGTGCACCGTGGAGACGGCCATCGCCACGTCGAAGGACCGGTCCTCGAACGGCAGGCTCTCCGCGGCGGCGGCCAGGCACGGCGCCGAGCCGGGAGGCCGCTGCCCCCGCATCACCGCCGACGGCTCCACCGCGGTCACCTCCCGGTCGGCGGGCTCGTAGGAGCCGGTCCCGGCCCCCACGTTCAACACCGTCCGCGCGTCCCCGAGGGCGTCCCAGATCTGTGCGGCGAACCGCGGCTCGGTGCGCCGGGTCGCCGTGTAGGCGCCGCCGATCGCGTCGTACAGCCGTGCGCCGAGCATCCCCAACTGCTGCTCCGGTGTCACCCGCAGTCCCTTCGCCCGAGCCTCCAGCTCCCTGTCGATGGCCGTCACCATGGCTCCGGCCCGGTCGCGCCGCTCCAGCAGCAGGCCGCGCAGCCGGCGCAGCCGCGCGACCGCGTCCGTGCCCGGGTCACCGACCAGCTCGGCGACCTCCCGCAGCCCGAAGCCCAACCGCCGGTAGGCCAGCACCTCCCGCAGCCGCTCCACGTCGCCCGCCGAGTAGGCCCGGTACCCGGCCGCCGTCCGCGCCGACGGCCGGACCAGCCCGACCGTGTCGTAGTGGTGCAGCGTACGAACGCTCACCCCCGCCAACGCGGCCACCCGCCCCACCGTCCAGTGATCCTCCACGCCGACGACTATGACGCCTGACGCCACGTGAGGGTCAAGAGCCGTCAGTGCTGCTCCGGAAGATCCGCGACCACCACATAGGACGTCACAGCGGCGAAGAACGGCGCCTCGGCGAGGCCGTCGAGCCACAGCTGAGCCGCTCGGGCGCTGACGTAGCCTGCCTCGGCGGCCCGCTGCGCGTTGCGCTGCAGGCCGAGGATCCGGTCCGCCTCCTCCGCCTGCCGCAGCACGTACGTGACCGGCCGGCGCCGTCAGTCGCAGCGGTCGCTGGCGTCCGGGCTCCACCGCCACCGCCCTCAAGGAAGCGGTCGAGGCCACCCGCGACTGCGCCACCGGAGCGCACCTCACCCTCGCCGTCGGTTACGGAGGCCGCCAGGAGGTCATCGACGCGATGAGGGACCTCCTCGACGAGTACGCCGCAGCCGGCCACAGCATCCAGGACATCGCGGCGAACCTGACCGTGGAGGACCTGGCACGGCACCTCTACACAGCGGGACAACCCGACCCCGACGTCGTCATCCGCACCAGCGGCGAGCAGCGCATGTCCAACTTCCTGCTCTGGCAGAGCGCCTACGCGGAGCTGTACTTCTGCGAGGCGTACTGGCCTGCCTTCCGCGAGATCGACTTCCTCCGAGCCGTCCGCAGCTTCGGCGCCAGAGAACGCCGCTACGGGCGAATAGCGGCAGTCAACCGCCATCCGCCTGAGCAGCTCGATCCGGGGCTCCGCTGACGTATCAGCAGGCCCGTCAGGCAGACTCGGGCCGGGGAAGCTCGTCCAAGTCGACGGTGAAAGTGCGTCCGTCTGCCAGCTCGATCGGGAGCCTGCCGGTGCCGTACTCATGGGTGTGCTTCGCGGTGTAGCCGCTGCCCGTGGGCTGGGTGTGGACGACGACCTCCGCGGTGTACGGGTCCACGACCACGTACACCGGGATACCGTACCGGCCGTACTTGGCCGTGCAGTCGTCGTAGTCCTTGCGCGCGGAGGAGACCGACACCACCTCCGCGATCAGCAGAACGTCCTCGAAGCTGTAGCGCGTGCCCTGCCTCTGCGCGTCCTCCCGCAGGATCGCGAAGTCCGGCGCGGAGTTCTCGTCAGCGGGAAAGTCCAGATACACGTCGGACGCGGTCTTCGCGTGGCGTCCGAGCGAGAGCGAGTCGATCTGCATCGACTTGATCGTGCTGGAGTGCTCGAAGCTCCGCGGAGTCATCAGCACCTTCCCGTCGATGCCGAAGAAAACCGTGTAGCCCTCAGGGAACTCGGTGTGCATGACCGCATCAACGCTCATCGCCCTCTCCTTTCCGCGGACCCTCAGGATATGGGCTGACCGGCAGCAGGGGCAGGACATCCCGGCCGCTCACCTCGGGGGCAGAGCCGCTCGACCACTCGCAGCAGCGCCGACGCGGGGAGCAGCCGACTATCCCCGAAGATGACCCCTCCCGGACGGGACCATCCCCGCGGGCGCGGGGAGCAGCCTGGTGCGTCTGCCAGCAGCTCGGGCCCGTTGGGACCATCCCCGCGGGCGCGGGGAGCAGCTGAGGCACGTCAACGCTGGGACGGTGCACTCGGGACCATCCCCGCGGGCGCGGGGAGCAGAGGTAGGGCTTGCCCCACTTCTCGCTGATCTCGGGACCATCCCCGCGGGCGCGGGGAGCAGGTGTCGTAGACGCAGATGCCCGGCAGGTAGCCGGGACCATCCCCGCGGGCGCGGGGAGCAGCTGCTGTCCGATGCCGACGCTGTCCATGGTGCAGGACCATCCCCGCGGGCGCGGGGAGCAGTCGGTAGCGGTTCGCTCCAGTTGGTCGAGAGTGGGACCATCCCCGCGGGCGCGGGGAGCAGACGACCGCGCAGGCCAACATCGTGCGCCTCGCGGGACCATCCCCGCGGGCGCGGGGAGCAGTGGCCCGGCCCGGTCACCTGGCCGAAGCTCAAGGGACCATCCCCGCGGGCGCGGGGAGCAGCGATCCGTCCCCAACTGTCGGCGTCACGTGCTGGGACCATCCCCGCGGGCGCGGGGAGCAGGAGGTGCGTGGGTGCTGGATCAGTGTAGGAGGGGGACCATCCCCGCGGGCGCGGGGAGCAGACGGCGACGAATCCGGCCGTCTCGCGACCGCCGGGACCATCCCCGCGGGCGCGGGGAGCAGTCTTCGGCGTCGTCGGAGGACAGGGTGCCGGCGGGACCATCCCCGCGGGCGCGGGGAGCAGACTGCATAACCTGCGGGTTCATCCGGGAGTGCTGCAGCAATCGAGCACTTTCATGAATCCCGACAATACGGGCCTAACTGGCCTAAGCATCGGTTTCTGGATCCTATCGACCGTAGAAGCGAAGGCGCTCGGGCAGCTTCGTCGACCGCCGCACCTGCCGCAGCCACTGCGCGTACTCCGGGTACATCGTGCTCATCGCGCGCCTCCCCAGCGGCTCACGGACACCGCCATCGTACGGGCCAGCGCATCGCTTCGGACTTCACGCCGAGAGCTCGCACCGCTACCGCTCCGGACTCCGGCCCGCTCGCCAGTCCCAAGGGAAGGCACGAAGGTCCCAGAGAGTACGCTCCGCCCCTGTCCCCTGGAAGCCCCGTGCGTACCCAAGTGCGCCAAGGCGACACACGGACCCGTGTTTCCTCAGGTCAAACGCATGGTGATCTCAGGCAACCCGAAGGATCAACAGGAGCAGACGGCGTTCAAGCTTGAACCCCCGAGCTCTTGGTGGGCACGGCCGGCCGTGCCCTCCCGCGGGCACGAAAAATGCCCTCCGAAACCGCGTTTCCGCAGGTTGGAGGGCATTTATAGGAGTGGAGCCTAGGGGAGTCGAACCCCTGACATCCGCCATGCAAAGACGGCGCTCTACCAACTGAGCTAAGGCCCCTCGGCGGCGCTGCGGGAGAACCACCGCGCACCAGGGTACCGGTTCCCGGACCAAACCCTGACCTGGGTTTGTTCGGCCGCAGGCCGCCTCCGTGCCGCTACCGCCGCAGGCGTACGGCGGGACGGTTCAGCGAGAGCCGACCGGGACGGCGTCGGTGGCCTCGGTCCACAGGTCCTGCTCGGCGCGGTCCGCCTGGACCTGGCGGTACACGAAGTACCCACCAAGAGCAGCCAGGACTACCAGGAGAAGCTTCTTCACCGCGCGACCTCGTCCTTCTGTACCGGTACTGAGCGGCGGCGGCCGGAACGGGCCGCCGTCCTTCCCGGCCGATGATACACACCCGCGCCGGACCGCAACTCGGGCTCCGCCGAACGGCCCACGTGCCCCAACGCCCGCCCCGGAAGCCGCCCTGACGCCCGCTCAGCCGCGGCTCAGCCCGCGCTCAGTCCTCGGCTCAGCCCGCGGCCAAGCGCGTCACGGCCCCCGCGCTCAGCCGCGGCTCAGCCCCCGGTCAAGCACGTCGCCGCCTACGCCGCCCCGCCCTGCGGCCTCCGCGCCGCCCCGCGGCAGCCGGACCACGGCCCGACCCCCGTCCAGGTCCACCCGGGTCCGCGGCGGGGCGCCGTCCCCCTCCTCGTCGCGCAGCACCAGCGCGCTCTGCCGCTCGTCCAGCTGCCGCTGCTTGCCGGCCGCGAAGGCCGCGTGCAGCTGCTCGAAGCCGGTTGCCGAGACCTGCCCCTCGCGGCCGGTGCCGCGCCAGGGGATCCACCGCGCCCGCCCGGCCCGCAGCGCCAGCTGGTCCACCAGCGCGACCAACGCCAGCAGGCACACCAGACCGGGGATCGTCATCGCGAAGAGTGCGGGCATACGGGTGATCCTCCTCCACCGGAGGGCGAAAGAAAACAGAAGAGGCGGACACCGTCTCCGGTGTCCGCCTCTGGACTGCGGTGCGCCTACCAGGACTTGAACCTGGGGCCTCTTCCTTATCAGGGAAGCGCTCTAACCGTCTGAGCTATAGGCGCTCGCTGCTGCGTCGCGTTGAAAGATTAGCGCACCGATGTCGCTCTGCCCAAATCCGTTCCCCGCGGCACCGTCCCGGAGGTGCGGAAACACCCCCGGGACGCCCGCGCGGACGCACAGACGGCGCGCAAGACGGCGCGCAGGACGGACGCGCCGCGCGGACTACTCCTCTTCGGCGAGAGTCAGCTCGACACCGCCGGTCATACCCGCCGCGGTGTTGTAGATGAACGAACCCAGCGTCGCCAGGGCCGTCAACAGCACCACGTCGATCACCGCGATCAGCGCCGTGAACGTCATCACATGGCTGAACGACAGGAACGACTGCAGGTCGAACCCGCCGTTCTGGTCCGTCCCGGTGGCCTGCTTCACCGTGCCGCCGACCGAGCTGAAGACCTGGGCGGTGTCCAGCACGATCCACAGCAGCGCCACACCCACCACGGTCACCACGCCCAGCGCGATCGACAGCAGGAAGCTGATCTTCATCACCGACCACGGGTCGGTCCTGGCGATCCGCAGCCGGGCCCGCCGGGTCCGCCCGGACGGCGGCGCCGCCGGACCGGACACCGGGGCACCGGACGGCCGACCCGAAGGACCCGCCACCGGAGCGCCCGCGCCCGCCGCGCCCTTCGGCAGCGTGGTGCCGCGCGGCGGCGTCGGCTGGCCCTTCTGGTACGTCGTCGGCGTGGAGTACCCGGGACGCTCAGGGGCCGCCGACGGAGCCGCGGGACCCGAAGGAACGGACGCCGCGGCGGCCTGCTTCGCCTGCTGGCCCTGCTGCCCGCCCTGGCGGCGGCGCGGAGCCCCGCCCACCGCCGGAGCACGCGGCGGCGTCCCGCCCGGCGCCGCGGCCTGGACCGTCGGCATCATCGAGGTCGTGCCCGCCGCGTCCCGTCCGGACGGCGCGGGCCCGAACCCGGGGGCGCGGTCGGCCGGACCGACCCCCGCCCCGCCCTGGGGCACGTTCGGCCCGGGGCCTCCGCGCTTCGCGGCACCGCTCCCGGCACCGCCGTTCGCGCCCGTGGCTCCACTCACCCTGGTCCTCCCGCAGTTCCCCACCAGGACCGGTCGGTCCTGGTCAGTATTCGTCTGTCAGCCGTGCCGGCCGGCACGGTCGTGGGCCGACCCCGCAGCGGCCGACCGGGCCCCGACTCCCGTCAGGGCCCGACCGTACGCCACACCGCGGCGCTTCGCCCAACGCCGTCCACCGATCAGTCGGACGCGGTGTCCGTCTGCTCCGTGTCACCGGCACCGACGTCGTCACTAGCACCGGCTTCGTCACCGCTGCCGACTCCACCGGTACCGTCCTCACCGGTCTCGTCGAGTTCGTCGTCCTCACCGGCGCCCTCGGCATTGCGGGCGACGCCGACGACAGCGTCCCGCTTACCCAGGTTGATCAGTTGGACGCCCATGGTGTCACGGCTGGTTTCACGAACTCCGGAAACCCTGGTGCGAATCACTCCGCCGCCCAAGGTGATGGCCAGGATCTCGTCCGTCTCCTCCACCACCAGGGCGCCGACCAGGATGCCCCGGTTCTCGACGATCTTCGCAGCCTTGATTCCCAGCCCGCCGCGGCCCTGAACTCGGTACTCCTCCACCTTCGTCCGCTTGGCGTAACCGCCGTCGGTCGCGGTGAAGACATACGTACCAGGGCGGACCACGCTCAGCGACAGCAACTCGTCGCCCTCACGGAAACTCATACCCTTCACACCCGAGGTCGCCCGGCTCATCGGCCGCAGCGCCTCGTCGGTCGGGGTGAACCGGATCGCCTGGGCCATCTTGCTGACCAGCAGCAGGTCGTCCTCCGCCGACACCAGCACCGCGCCGATCAGCTCGTCGTCCCGGCCCTCGTCGTCGGTCCGCAGGTTGATCGCGATCAGACCACCCGAACGCGGCGAGTCGTAGTCCTTCAGCGGCGTCTTCTTCACCAGGCCCTCGCGGGTCGCCAGGATCAGGTACGGCGCCGCCTCGTACGTCCGCACCGCCATCACCTGCGCGATGTGCTCACCCGGCTGGAACGCCAGCAGGTTCGCCACATGCTGGCCGCGGGCGTCCCGCCCGGCGTCCGGCAGCTCGTAGCCCTTGGCCCGGTAGACCCGGCCCTTGTTGGTGAAGAACAGGATCCAGTTGTGCGTCGTGGTCACGAAGAAGTGGTCGACGATGTCGTCCTGCTTCAGCTGCGCCCCGCGCACCCCCTTGCCGCCGCGCTTCTGCGAACGGTAGAGGTCGCTGCGGGTGCGCTTGACGTACCCGCCGCGGGTGATGGTGACGACGATGTCCTCTTCGGCGATGAGGTCCTCGACCGACATGTCCCCCTCGTAGGGGATCAGCGTCGAACGGCGGTCGTCGCCGTACTTCTCCACGATGATCGCCAGCTCCTCGGCGACGATCGCGCGCTGCCGGTCCGGCGACGCCAGGATCGCGTTGTACTCGCTGATCTTGACCATCAGCTCGTTGTACTCGGACGTGATCTTCTGGTGCTCCAGCGCGGCCAGCCGGCGCAGCTGCATCTCCAGGATCGCGTTGGCCTGGATCTCGTCGATGTCGAGCAGCGCCATCAGGCCCGTGCGCGACTCCTCCACCGTGGTGGAGCGGCGGATCGTCGCGATCACCTCGTCGATCGCGTCCAGCGCCTTGAGCAGACCGCGCAGGATGTGCGCCCGCTCCTCGGCCTTGCGCAGCCGGAACGTGGTCCGCCGGACGATCACGTCGACCTGGTGGTTCACCCAGTGCCGGATGAACGCGTCGATCGCCAGCGTCCGCGGCACCCCGTCGACCAGCGCCAGCATGTTGGCGCCGAAGTTGGTCTGCAGGTCGGTGTGCTTGTAGAGGTTGTTCAGCACCACCTTGGCGACCGCGTCGCGCTTCAGCACCACCACCAGCCGCTGACCGGTCCTGGACGAGGACTCGTCGCGGACGTCGGCGATCCCGCCGACCCGGCCGTCCTTCACCAGGTCGGCGATCTTCAGCGCCAGGTTGTCCGGGTTCACCTGGTACGGCAGCTCGGTGATGACCAGGCACTGGCGGCCCTGGATCTCCTCGACCTCGACCACCGCGCGCATGGTGATCGAACCGCGGCCGGTCCGGTACGCGTCCTCGATACCGCGGCGGCCCACGATCAGCGCCCCGGTCGGGAAGTCCGGGCCCTTGATCCGCTCGATCAGCGCCTCCAGCAGCTCCTCGCTGGACGCGGTCGGGTTGTTCAGGTACCACAGCGCACCCGACGCGACCTCGCGCAGGTTGTGCGGCGGGATGTTGGTCGCCATCCCGACCGCGATCCCGGTCGCGCCGTTCACCAGCAGGTTGGGGAAGCGGGCCGGCAGGACGTCCGGCTCCTGCGAGCGGCCGTCGTAGTTCGCGGAGAAGTCGACGGTCTCCTCGTCGATGTCCCGCATCATCTCCATGGCCAGCGGCATCATCCGGCACTCGGTGTACCGCATCGCCGCCGCCGGGTCGTTGCCCGGCGAGCCGAAGTTGCCGTTGCCGTCCACCAGCGGCATCCGCAGCGACCACGGCTGCGCCAGCCGGACCACGGTGTCGTAGATCGAGGTGTCGCCGTGCGGGTGGTAGTTGCCCATCACGTCGCCGACGACGCGGGCGCACTTGTAGTAGCCCCGGTCCGGCCGGTAGCCGCCGTCGTACATCGCGTAGAGCACCCGGCGGTGCACGGGCTTCAGCCCGTCGCGGACCTCGGGCAGGGCCCGGCTCACGATCACGCTCATCGCGTAGTCGAGGTACGAGCGCTGCATCTCGCTCTCGAGCTCGACCTGCTCGATCCGGAGGCTGGTCTCCGGCGCGACGGGCAGGTCGCCCTCGCCGCCGCCGTCGGGACCGGTGGGGTTGTCGTCGTCGACCACTGCTGGTCAGTTTCCTCTCGTGCGTGCTGCCAAGGACGGTCGGAACGGTCTGAGCGACCGTCAGACGTCCAGGAAGCGGACGTCCTTGGCGTTGCGCTGGATGAAGGAGCGGCGGGCCTCGACGTCCTCGCCCATCAGGATCGAGAACAGGTCGTCCGCGCGGGCCGCGTCCTCCAGGGTGACCTGGCCGAGCAGGCGGTGGTCCTGGTCCATGGTGGTGACCCGCAGCTCCTCGGCGTTCATCTCGCCGAGGCCCTTGAAGCGCTGGATCGCGTCGTCCTTGGGGAGCTTGCGGCCCGCCGCGCGCCCGGCCGCGATGACCGCGTCCCGCTCGGCGTCGGAGTAGACGTACTGGGTGTCGTCCCGGCCCCACTTGATCTTGTACAGCGGCGGCCGGGCCAGGAACACGTACCCGCCCTCGATCAGCGGCCGCATGAACCGGAACAGCAGGGTGAGCAGCAGGGTGTTGATGTGGTGGCCGTCGACGTCGGCGTCGGCCATCAGCACGATCTTGTGATAGCGCAGTTTGGACTCGTCGAAGTCGTCGTGCACCCCGGTGCCGAAGGCCGAGATCAGCGCCTGCACCTCGGCGTTCTGCAGGACCTTGTCGATCCTGGCCTTCTCCACGTTCAGGATCTTGCCGCGGATCGGCAGGATCGCCTGCACCCGCGGATTGCGGCCCTGCTTGGCCGAACCGCCGGCCGAGTCGCCCTCGACGATGAAGATCTCGCACTCGGACGGGTCCTTGGACTGGCAGTCCGACAGCTTGCCCGGCAGCGACGCGGTCTCCAGCAGGCCCTTGCGCCGGGTCAGGTCCCGCACCTTGCGGGCCGCCACCCGGGCGGTCGCCGCGGTGATGGACTTGCGGATGATGTCCGCGGCCTCGGACGGGTTGCGGTCCAGCCAGTCGTTCAGGTGCTCGTGCACGACCTTCTGCACGAAGGTCTTCGCCTCGGTGTTGCCCAGCTTGGTCTTGGTCTGGCCCTCGAACTGCGGCTCGCCCAGCTTGACGCTGATGATCGCGGTCAGGCCCTCGCGGATGTCCTCGCCGGTGAGGTTCTCGTCCTTCTCCCGGAGCAGCTTCTTGTCCCGCGCATAACGGTTGATCAGACCCGTCAGCGCCGCCCGGAAGCCCTCCTCGTGGGTGCCGCCCTCATGGGTGTGGATGGTGTTCGCGAAGGAGTACACCCCCTCGCTGTACGCCGTGTTCCACTGCATCGCCACCTCGGCCGAGATGGTCCGCCCCTTGTCCTCCGCCTCGAAGCTGATGACCGTGGGGTGGATCACGTCACCCTTGCGGGAGTTGAGGTGCGTCACGAAGTCGGAGATACCGCCCTCGTAGTGGTACGCCACCGAGATCGGCGCCCCGTCGTCGTCGACGTGGCCCTCGCGCTCGTCGGTGAGCCTGATCGACAGGCCCTTGTTCAGGAAGGCCATCTCCTGGAAGCGGCGCGACAGCGTCTCGAAGGAGTAGTCGGTGGTCTCGAAGATGTCGCCGTCGGCCCAGAAACTGACCGCCGTACCGGTCTCCGTCGTCGCCTCGTGCTGCTCCAGCGGGGCGGTCGGGGCGCCGAGCTTGTAGTCCTGGGTCCAGCGGTGGCCGTCGGTGCGGACCTCGATCGCCAGCCGCTGCGACAGGGCGTTCACCACCGAGACGCCGACACCGTGCAGACCACCCGAGACCGAGTAGCCGCCGCCGCCGAACTTGCCGCCCGCGTGCAGCACCGTCAGCACCACCTCGACCGCGGGCTTGCCCTGGCCGGGCACGATGCCCACCGGGATGCCACGGCCGTTGTCGGTCACCCGGACCCCGCCGTCGGCCATGATCCGCACGTCGATCGAGTCGGCGTGACCCGCCAGGGCCTCGTCCACGGCGTTGTCCACGACCTCGTAGACCAGGTGGTGCAGACCGCGCTCACCGGTCGAGCCGATGTACATGCCGGGGCGCTTGCGGACCGCGTCCAGGCCCTCCAGCACCGTGATGGCGCTCGCGTCGTAGGCGGTGTTGTTCTCCGAGAGCGAGCCGGTCACCGGAGCGGCGCCGTCCGTCCCGGCATCGGGCACGGCGGCCGCTCCGTCCGGATCGGCGGCGCCCGTCGCGGCGTCAGCCACGGCCTCGTCGGACAGGGGGTTCTCGGGGGTCTGGCTGGGGTCGCCGGAATCGGCCACGAAGCGCCCTTTCTGGCACAGCTCGGGCCGCATCCGTACCCCGTGGGTGGGACCGGAGCGGCCTCGGTACTCGACTCAGTCACCGCAAGCGGCGGTTTCAGTCCCCAGTCTACCGGTACGACCGACACTCATGGGCCTTTGGCGGCCCCTGGCTTCCCCCGTGCCGCACGAAATCCGGGTCGGACGGGTACCACCACGCGCACGGGGGGCGAGATGGGCTCACATGGGCCCTCAGCCGATCCGCCCGGTGACCCCGCCGTCACCCCCAGGTGTCCCCCGGCCCCTTGCTCCCCGGCGCCCGCAACCGCCCGTACGAACGCGTCGGCCCGACCGGCCCCTGCACCTTGATCAACCGCACCGTGCCCTGGCCCAGCTCCTGGTTCAGCGTCCGCACCAGCTGCGGCGCCAACAACCGGATCTGCGTCGCCCAGGCCGTCGAACTGCAGCGCACCGACAGCACCCGGTCGTCCTCGTCGTAGTGCTCCGGCTCGCAGTGCGCCGCCAGATCCCGGCCCACGATCTGCGGCCAGCGCCCCATCACCCCACCCACCGCCGCCGGGGCCTCCCAGCCGCGCTCGGCCACCAACCGGTTGATCGCCGCACCCAGCCGCTGCGGGTCGCGCCCGTCCGCGCGCGCGCCGGAGCGCAACCCGGTACGCCGGGACTCCTTCTTCTGCCGCAGGCCGTCACCGCGCAACCGCGCCTGCTCCTTGGCATTGCGCAACGCCACCCGGGCCAGGTCCACACCGGACAGCTCGGGTTCCTCGGTCGCGCCACCGGGCGCCTCACCGGTCGAATCGCTCACAGCAGCCTCACGCGTCGGGGGAGAGGCAATCCTACGAGGCCCCACCGACACCGGAACCCATCAGGAGATTCTGCTGACCTCACCCTGCGCGACCGTGTACCGGGCCCCCGCCAACGCCTCCGGCACGTCCTCCGGCACCGCCGCGGTCACCAGCACCTGCTCCCCGTGCGCCACCAGCTCGGCCAACCGCTCCCGACGCCGGGTGTCCAACTCGGCAAAGACGTCGTCCAGCACCAGCACCGGCCCACCCGCCAGCCCGCCACCACCCTTGTTCGGATGCCCTCCGGGCGCCAGTCCCTCGTCGGCACGCAGCAGCTCGTACGAGCCCAGCCGCAAAGCCAGCGCGAACGACCAGGACTCGCCGTGGCTGGCATAACCCTTCGCCGGCAACTCGCCCAACTGCAGCCCCAGCTCGTCCCGGTGCGGCCCGACCAGGGTCACCCCGCGCTCGATCTCCTGCTTGCGGGCCGCCCCCAGCGCCCCCAGCAGCGCCGCGTACAGCGACTCCCGGCCCCCCGACAGCGGCACGCCCTCGCCCATCGAGCTGCGGTAGTCCAGCAGCGTCGGCCCGCCACCGGGCGCCAGCTCCTCGTACCCGGACCGGACCAGCGGCTGCAGCAGCGCCACCAGCTCCAGCCGGCAGGCCAGCAGCTCGGCCCCGGCACGGGCCAGGTGGTCGTCCCAGACGTCCAGCGTCGACAGCTCCACCCGGCCGCTGGAGCGGCGGGCCGTCGCGGCGGACTTCAGCAGCGCGTTCCGCTGCTTCAGCACCCGCTCGTAGTCCTGCCGGACCCCGGCCAGCCGCGGCGCGCGGGCCACCAGCAGCTCGTCCAGGAAGCGCCGCCGCTCGCCCGGGTCACCCTTCACCAGGGCCAGGTCCTCGGGCGCGAACAGCACCGTCCGCAGCAGCCCCAGCACGTCACGCGGGCGGACGTTGTCGGAGCGGTTGATCCGGGCCCGGTTGGCACGGCCCGGGTTCAGCTCCAGCTCGACCAGGGCCGACCGCTCGTCCCTGACCACACTGGCGCGGATCACCGCCCGCTCGGCGCCGAGCCGCACCAGCGGGGCGTCCCCGGCGACCCGGTGGCTGGCCAGGGTCGCCACATAGCCGACCGCCTCGACCAGATTGGTCTTGCCCTGGCCGTTGGGCCCAGTGAACGCGGTGACGCCCGGGTCGAGCGGAACCTCGGCCCGGGCGTAGGAACGGAAGTCGGCCAGCGACAGATGCGCGACGTGCATGCTCTGGTTCTCGCCGGCCTTCTTCTCGTCAGTTCACACGTGTGGTCAGTTCACAGGCTGTGGACGGGAGTTACTTGTTCTCCACCGCGTGGCCGCCGAACTGGTTGCGCAGCGCGGCGATCATCTTCATCTGCGGCGAGTCGTCCTGCCGCGAGGCGAAGCGGGCGAACAGCGACGCGGTGATCGCGGGCAGCGGCACCGCGTGGTCGATCGCCGCCTCGACCGTCCAGCGTCCCTCGCCGGAGTCCTGCGCGAAGCCCTTGAGCTTGTCCAGGTGCTCGTCGCTGTCCAGGGCGTTCACGGCCAGGTCCAGCAGCCAGGAGCGGATCACCGTGCCCTGCTGCCAGCTGCGGAAGACCTCGCGCACGTCGGTGACCGAGTCGACGGCCTCCAGCAGCTCCCAGCCCTCGGCGTAGGCCTGCATCATGGCGTACTCGATGCCGTTGTGGACCATCTTGGCGAAGTGCCCCGCACCGATCTTGCCGGCGTGGACCGAGCCGAAGTCGCCCTCGGGCTTGAGCGCGTCGAAGATCGGCTGGACCTTGGCGATGTCCTCGTCCTTGCCGCCGTACATCAGCGCGTAGCCGTTCTGCAGGCCCCAGACGCCGCCGGAGACGCCGCAGTCGACGAAGCCGATGCCCTTGGCCGCCAGTTCGGTGCCGTGCTTCTCGTCGTCGGTCCAACGGGAGTTGCCGCCGTCGACGACCACGTCGCCGGGCTCCAGCAGCTCCGCCAGTTCGTCCACGGTGGCCTGGGTGGGGGCGCCGGCCGGGACCATCACCCACACCACGCGCGGCGCGGACAGGCCCGCGACCAGGTCCTTGAGGCTGGAGACGTCGGCGAGGTCGGGGTTGCGGTCGTAGCCGACCACGGTGTGGCCCGCGCGGCGGATGCGCTCGCGCATGTTGCCGCCCATTTTGCCGAGACCGATGAGTCCGAGCTCCATCACGAGTCCTTCGTTCGAGGTGACTGCACACAGCGCGCGGCGCCCTTGCCGCCAGGGGGGAGCCTACGCCCGGTGGCCTGGCGGCACCGGGCGCAGGACCCGTTCGCGTGACGACTGCGTCGATTCGGCCGTGCCCCTACCCGGGCCGGCCCGGTTCAGCCGGACAACCGCACCGGCATACTCCAGCTCTTTTCAGCCGGACAACCGCACCGGCATGATGAGGTACTTGTAGCTCTCGTCGGCCTCCGCGTCGACCGCGTGCTTGCCGCTGAGCAGGGCCGGCTTGGTCGACGTGGTGAAGCTCAACTGGGCCACCGCGGAGTCGATCGCGGCCAGGCCGTCCAGCAGGTAGGCCGGGTTGAAGGCGATCGAGATGTCGTCGCCCTCCAGGTCGGCGTCGAGGCGCTCGGTGGCCTGGGCGTCGTCGCCGGAGCCGGCCTCCAGGGTCAGCACGCCCTGCTCGAAGCTCAACCGGACCGGGGTGTTCCGCTCGGCGACCAGCGAGACGCGCTTGACCGCCTCCACGAAGGCCGGGGTCTGGATCGTCGCGACCGAGTTGAACTCGGTCGGGAACAGCGCCCGGAACTTCGGGAACTCGCCCTCCAGCAGCCGGGTGGTGGTGCGGCGGCCCGCGCCCTCGAAGCCGATCAGGCCTTCGCCCTTGCCGCTGCCCGCCAGCGCGATGCTGACGACGTCGCCGGCGCTCAGCGACTTGGCGGTGTCCAGCAGCGTCTTGGCGGGCACCAGGGCGACCGCGGACAGGCCCTCCTGCTCCGGCTTCCACATCAGGTCGCGGACGGCGAAGCGGTAGCGGTCGGTGGCGGCCAGGGTGACCCGGTCCCCCTCGATCTCGACCCGGACGCCGGTCAGCACCGGCAGCGTGTCGTCCCGCCCGGCCGCGGTGGCGACCTGGGCCACGGCAGCCGCGAAGGCCTCGCCGGGGACGGTGCCGGAGACGGTCGGCATCTGCGGCAGGGCCGGGTACTCGTCCACCGGCAGGGTCGGCAGGGTGAACCGCGAGCTGCCGCAGAGCACGGTCACCCGCACGCCGTCGGTGGCGATCTCCACCGGACGGTTGGGCAGCGACCGGGAGATGTCGGCCAGCAGCCGCCCGGAGACCAGGACCGTGCCCGACTCCTCGACGTCCGCCTCGGTCTCCACCCGTGCCGAGACCTCGTAGTCGAAGCCGGAGAGGCTCAGCTTGCCCTCGTCGGCCGCCAGCAGCAGGCCCGCCAGCACCGGCACCGGAGGCCGTGCCGGGAGGCTGCGCGCGGCCCAGGCCACGGCCTCCGCGAGGACGTCACGCTCGACCCGGAACTTCACCGGTAACCGCCTCCTGTTGTGCACTGCTCGTCCTGTCGGGCCCGTGGTTTGAGCCCGTCCCCGGGATGGGGACCATCCAGTTGCTGGAGACAGTCTGACGCACTCCACCGACAGCCGAAGCAGATGGGGCGAAGACGGTTCGAACCCGTGTCGGGTAGCCGTCATCCACAGATCTGGGCACCCACCTGCTTTTTGGACACTCGTGAGCTCTCTCCCTGGGTAGTAGTAGTAGGGGTTGTGGATACCGTGGATAACCCATTCCAGCCCTGCTCAGAGGCGCTTTTTTGTCCACACTGGCTGGGGACGGGATCGGTGGAAAAACTACCCCTCCTGTGGACGTAGCACCCTTCCCCCACAGGGGTATTGAGTTTTCCCCAGGTTTTCCCCAGCTGTGTCCCCAGAAATCACCCCGGTTCTCCCCAGCCCCTTTGGCAACCTCCGGTGACGGCTTTCACTCCTGACGGTGAAATGGCCATGCGTGTTGTCGAACTGTGGACGCTGCTGTGGAGAAGTCAGCCGAATCTGGGGACAAGTGCCCTGGTCCTGGGGATTCCGCGTGGATAACTCTGGCGCCAGGTTGACGACCCCTCAGTTCTCCACAGCCTGTGGACGGCAGTCGCCCACAAGTACACAGGCAGGTGAGCTGGGCAGACGTCTCCATGATGGCCGAGGCTGTGGACACTTTCTGGATAACTCACCTCTCCCCAGGGTGTGGACGCCGAAAACCGGCTCCAGCTGTGGACCGAGCCCCTGCCGCCGCTTCCGTTCGAACAACGGGGGAGGTTCGGTAGCCCGCAAGTGCTCGGGGCCCCGGGTCGTGCGCGCATGGGACGCCTGCCCGGTGACTGCGGAAGCGGTTGCGGCTGGCAGCGGTTGTGTCATGGACCGTCTGCACAGGTTCTCATTTGCTGGGTGCTGAACGTCCCGGAGTGGCCAAGAGCCCCTCGGTGAACCAACTGAGGCCGTCGGAAGGCTCTGTGGCGGACGGGCTGACCTGCCAGCACACGTTGTCCGGGAGCGAACCGTTGCTCACTGAGCAGAAGTGAGCTGGGGCAGCCGTGTTGGCGTTCTCCCGCCGGTCCTGGCTGAGGCTCGGGTGCGGCATGAGGCCTGTTTCTTGGTGTCCTCGTCGTAGTGCAGGCGGCAGACCACGACCAGGTGGAGGGCTGAGTTGACCTGGCGGTCGCCGCCGCGGTTGAGGCTGTGGCGCGGGACCTCGCCGGAGGAGGCGGGCAGCGGTGCGACGCCGCAGAGCTTGGAGAAGCGCACCTCGCTGGTGACGCGTTCGGGGTTGTCACCGCAGGTGACCAGGAGCTGTCCCGTCCCCGCCAGCTCAGTTCTGATGACGAGGAGTTTGTCGTCCAGACGACCACCACCCGACCTGAGCTCGGCCGGCCAGCCCGTCACCTTACCTGCGCCGCGTCGAGGGCCAAGCATCCGCATCGGCCGCTAGGCGTTACGGCGCCTGCTGGACCGACGCGGCGTCTCCTTCCAGCGCACCAAGACCTGGAAGGAGTGCCCGGACTGCGCGCCGACAAGCTCGACCGTATCGAGCACTTCACCGACCGGGATTTTGCCTTCGACGAGTTCGGCCCGCTCGGGATCCGTCCTACCGGTGGGACGGGCTGGGCCGCCGCCTGCGGCTGCCCGATCGGCCTTCCGGACCTACCACCGCACCACGGCGTGCGGTACTTCCACGGCTGCTACTCCGTGGGCAACGACACCCTCTGGGGCGTCAACTGTCTTTTAGCTCGGGTAGATAGGTGTGTGCTTATGGTTGGCGGCTTGGCCGGTGGTCCCAGCGGTGGGTGATCCAGGCCCGGCGCATCAAGCTACGCACGGTAATGATCGTAGTGCGGCGTTCGTAGCAACGGGCGAGGCGGTGGAAGGCGTTCTGCCAGGCGTGCGTGTGTTCGACCTGCCATCGCTGGCTGGCCTGGATCGGTGCCTTCTCGCCCTTGTGCGCGATCCGGCCGTGCAGGTTGCGGGTGGTGAGTTCGGTACGGGTCCTGTCCGAGTCGTAGCCTGCGTCCAGGTGCACCGTGACGCCGTCGGGCAGTGGCCCGAGGTCGTCCAGCAGGTCCAGCGTCGGCGTGAGGAGCGGCGAGTCGTGGCGGTTCGCCCCGGTCAGAACCCGGTCCAGCGGGATTCCGTAGCCATCCGTCATGCCTGAGCGCTTCAGGCCCTGTTTGCTGCGGTCGACCGGTGAACGCCCCGCGGCCTCGCCGCCGCCGAGCGCCTTGGTGATGGAGCCGTCGATGGCAATCTGGTCGAGCACGAGCACGACGATCCGGTCGTAGGGACTGGGGCACAATCTGTCTGAACCGGCGAAGAGGCCGAGCCGGATCCATGCGTCGCGGCGGTTGCGAATGGTGGTCGCCGAGCAGGTCGCGTCAGCGATCGCCTGGTAGGAGCAGCCGAACCGCAGCAGTTGCAGCAGCTTGTCGAACACGATCCGGTCGCTGGTACGGGGCGGTGGCAGCCCAGCGGGTGGGCCGGATCGACGCTTGGGCGCTCTGGCAGCAACACCGCGAATTGGTCCCAGAGCGAGTCGGTCAGCCATGATGGCAGTACAGGCACAGGTCTCCCTGGTGGTCACAGAGCGTCGCAACTCCATGATCGCCAAGACCTGTGCCTGTACTGCTGCCGGGGTGCCACCCCCGCGCCTATCTGCGTGGCCTCTTAAGAAGAGCGCCTCGAACACTCTGGCCGCGTTGAAGTCGATCCGCGCCGCCCACCCTGACGGCGCGCCCCGATCCACGTGATCCCGGACAACTTGTCCGCGTACAAGGGCCGAGAGACCCGCGTCTGGGCGAAGAAGCATCGGGTCGTGTTGTGCTTCACGGCCATCTACGCATCCTGGGCCAACCCGATCGAGGCGCACTCCGGGCTATTGCGGCAGTTCACCAGCGCCAACTCGGACCATCCCAACCACCCGGTCCCTGCGCGCCTACCTGCGCTGGCGCAACGCCAACGCCCACCATCGCGAAGTCCTGACCGCCGAACGCCGCGACCGCAGCGAGAAGGGCATCCGCTGGGGGACGCTCCCTTCAGGCCGCCGCCTGAAGCAATCCGGCGAACCTGTGCAGTCACAGCACTAGCCACTACCTGCGACAAGCGGCTCAACCCTGAAGATCACCATCGAGAAGTGACTCTGGCTCGACGACAGAAGGGCCCACCGACGACCAGACGACTGTGCACATGGGCGTCAGCGGACCCCGACCTCATGACCGTGTGTAAGCCGCCAGTTCGGGCTGCTACACGGTCATGGCGAGACTTACTTGAAGCGCTGGTGCGAGTCGCTGTTTCCGTAGTCCGTTGCGTTTGAGTAGAAGTGGTAGGCGCCGCCGCCTGTGTCCTTCTCGTCGAGAATGTAGCCGGTGGCGACGTTCTTGAGCTTCCAGCCGGTGGCGGTAGAAATCTCATCCCATCGCTCGTAGTTGTTGGTTCCGTTTGCTGCAGAATTGCACGATTCAACATATACATTGGTGGTCCAGTAGGTCGTGAGACAGCGACCCCACTGGTCCACCTCGTTCCAACTGCCGTCGCTGTTCTGGCGGTCGGTCCAGTGGGCTCCCTGGGAGTTGCTGAGGTTGCAGTCAGTGACCCCGCTGGTGCCCTGGACGGTGCACAGGATGTCGCCGCTCCACTTGTTCGTCCAGGTCACGCTTCCCGTGGCGGCGTACGAGGAGCTGGAGAGTGACACTACGGCGGCCGGAATGGTGCAGCCGACGAGCAGCATCTTGACGAGTCGACTCTTGATCATAGAAAGTCCCCCATTTTTACTTCCGACATTTCTGATAATTACGGGAAAACTGGCGAATATGGGGAATTTTGGTCCCCTTCAAGTACTCCCGTCGTCTACGATGCTATGTGTCGCCGCATTTTCCTGCAATGGGGTTCTCTCGATTCTTACCCTGGCAATTGAAAGGGTTTCTGGAAAATTGTCCTATTTGAGCGAATTTCCAAGATCGACTTGAACATGTTGGTGCCCGTGTATCCAGGCAACAATTTTGGGAGTGGATTCAGCTCTTGATGCGGTTGGTCAGTTCGGTGACCTGGTTGTAGATGGACCGGCGCTCGGCCATCATCGTGCGGATCTTGCGGTCCGCGTGCATCACCGTGGTGTGGTCCCGGCCGCCGAACTGGGCCCCGATCTTGGGCAGCGACAGGTCGGTCAGCTCCCGGCACAGGTACATGGCGATCTGCCGGGCGGTGACCAGCACCCGGCTCCGGGAGGAGCCGCAGAGGTCGTCCACGCTCAGCCCGAAGTACGCGGCGGTCTGCTGCATGATGACCGTCGCGGTGATCTCCGGGCCGGCCTCCTCGCCGCCGGGGATCAGGTCCTTGAGCACGATCTCGGCCAACTGCAGGTCCACCGGCGCCCGGTTGAGGCTGGCGAAGGCGGTCACCCGGATCAGCGCACCCTCCAACTCCCGGATGTTGCGCGAGATCCGGGACGCGATGAACTCCAACACCTCGGGCGGGGCGTTCAGTTGCTCCTGGATCGCCTTCTTGCGGAGGATCGCGATCCGGGTCTCCAGCTCCGGCGGCTGGACGTCGGTGGTCAGCCCCCACTCGAAGCGGTTGCGGAGCCGGTCCTCCAGGGTGACCAGCTGCCGCGGCGGCCGGTCGGAGGAGATCACGATCTGCTTGTTGGCATTGTGCAGGGTATTGAAGGTGTGGAAGAACTCCTCCTGGGTCGACTCCTTGTTCTGCAGGAACTGGATGTCGTCGACCAGCAGGATGTCCATGTCCCGGTAGCGCTGCCGGAAGCCGTCGCCCTTGTCGTCCCGGATCGAGTTGATGAACTCGTTGGTGAACTCCTCCGAGCTCACGTACCGGACCCGGGTGCCGGGGTAGAGACTGCGCGCGTAGTGCCCGATCGCGTGCAGCAGGTGGGTCTTGCCGAGGCCGGACTCGCCGTAGATGAACAGCGGGTTGTAGGCCTTGGCGGGCGCCTCGGCGACGGCCACCGCGGCGGCGTGCGCGAAGCGGTTGCTGGAGCCGATGACGAAGGTCTCGAAGAGGTACTTGGGGTTCAGCCGCGCGGCCGGCTCGTCCTTGCGCGGCAGCACCGGGCCTCCGGCCGAGCCGCCGCCGGGGCGGTCCGGGCGGTCCGGCAGTCCGCCGGGGCCGCCGGGGCCGTTCTCGGGGCGGACGGCGGGCAGGTGGTCGCGCTCGGCGCCGCCGTCGTCCGGGCCGCGCCGGACGAGGTCGCGGCCGTGCTCGCGGGCGGGGTCCCGGGCCAGGTCTCTGCCGAGGTCCCGTCCCGGGTCCCGGCCGAGGTCGCGATCGCGGTTGAGGTCGCGGGCCTGGTCCCGGCCCGGCTCGCGTCCGGGCTCGCGGTCGTGCTCCCGGCCCTGGTCGCGGCCCGGATCGCGGTCGTCGGGGCGGCCGGGGGCGTCGTCCTGGCGGCCGGAGGGGCGGAACGGCTCCTCGGGGCCGCGCTCCCAGGGCCGCTGCTGCTGCGGCGCGGGGGCGGCCGGGGGCCACTCGTCCTGCGGGTCGCGCGCGGAGCGGCCGGGGAAGGAGCCGGGGTAGCCGCCGCCGGGTCCGCCGGGGCCGTTCTGCCCGCCGTAGTAGCCGCCGCGCTCCTGCGGGTAGGGCGGCTCCTGCTGGTACGGGGAGCCCTCCTGCTGGTAGGGGGAGGAGGGGGTGTGGTCGGCACGGCGCTCGTAGCCCTCGTAGCCCTCGTAGCCGCCGGGCCCCTGGCCCGAGCCCTGGCCCGGTCCGGACCCCTGGGTGTAGTCACGGTGCTGCGGCTGCTGCTGGCCGTACGGGGGGTAGTCGCCGGGCTGCTGCTGCGGGGCCGGGCGCGGGTCGGGCTCGCGCTCCTGGGCCGCCGGGGGCGGGCCGAGCGGGGCCGCGTTGGCGTCCACGATCACCGCGATCCGCATCGGCCGGCCGTACTCGTGGCTGAGCAGCTCGGTGATGGCCTGGAGCAGCCGTCCCTCCAGCACCCCCTTGGCGTACTCGTTGGGGGTCGCCAGCAGTGCGGTGTCCACCATCAGGCCCATGGTCTGGGTGCGCTGGACCCACTGCGCGTCCTTGGGGCTGATCCCCTGGTCGTTGCCCAGTCGCTCGACGATCCGTGTCCACACGGTCGCAAGCTCGCTGCTCGTATCAGCCACTGGTGCACGCTTTCTCGTTCCACCGGGACGGGTGGGGAGGACCGGGAGGATGAGGAAGGAGGTCGGGAGAGTCTGCCAACGGTAGTCAGGCCGAGGGGCTGCGTTCAAGTTCTTGTCCACAGGCTGTGTACAGCAGTGTCGCAGACCGCGGACTCGCCTTGTCCCCGCCCGGTTCCCCCGGCGGTTCCGCGGCGGGGAGCCCGGTGGTTCCACGGGGCCGGGCGGCGGGGGCCTCCGGGCGGGTTTGACCCGCGGAGCCCGTTCCGCGTACCGTAACGAGGTCGAGTTGTCGATGGCCGCTGCCGCATGCCCGCGGATTATCCGCACACCAAGGCGCGCTGCTACGGGCGTCGTGGATCACCGTACATAACGGCTATGGCGATCGCGCGGACGCACGGTGACGGCTATCGACGCCCCGCCACCCTTCGATTCACCCTGGAGCCCCCTCGTGAGCAAGCGCACCTTCCAGCCGAACAACCGCCGTCGCGCCAAGACGCACGGCTTCCGCCTGCGGATGCGTACCCGTGCCGGTCGCGCGATCCTCGCGGCCCGCCGCGAAAAGGGCCGCGCCCGCCTGTCCGCCTGATCTTCAGAGACCAGGTCATGTCGTGCTGCCCCCCGAACATCGGCTGAGGCGGCGCCAGGACTTCGCGATCGCGGTGCGGCGGGGCCGCCGCGCCGGACGTCCCCTGCTGGTCGTGCACCTCAGCGAGAACGCTGGGACCGCGACCGGCGGGCCGTACGGCGAGGGCGACCCTGTGGCATCCACGGTTCTGCCGTCAACGGACCCGCACAGCACCGGTGAGGACCCCTCTCCGGTGCGTGCGGGTTTTGTCGTCAGCAAAGCCGTCGGACCCGCGGTGGTCCGGAACCGCGTGAAGCGTCGCCTTCGTCACCTCGTAGCCACGCGTCTACTGGACCTGCCCGCAGGTAGCCTGATAGTGGTACGCGCGCTGCCCCCTGCCGGGACGGCGGACTTCGCGGACCTGGAACGTGATCTCGACTCCGCACTGCGGAAGCTGGCCGCCCCCCGGGGCGGGCGGCCCCGTACCTCCGGTACCGCACCCTCGCCGACGGGAACAGGACAGTGACGTACCTGCTGATAGCAGTGATCGGCCTGGCCGCGCTGTTGGCGGGGAAGTACCTGTTGCTCGCGTCGATCCGGGTCTACCAGTGGACGATCAGTCCGCTGCTGGGCCCGGTCTGCCGCTATCACCCCTCGTGCTCCCGCTACGGGTTCGAGGCGATCAAGGTGCACGGCGCGGTCAAGGGCACCGTCCTGACCGTGTGGCGCATCCTCCGCTGCAATCCGTGGAGTGCGGGCGGCATCGACTACGTGCCCGCGCGCAAGCGCCCTGTCTGGTACCGGTGGGTGCTCAGCCTTCCGTCTCGTGACGTGGGACCCCACACCTCGAGCGGCGCCGACGCGCCGACTCCCTCGACCAACGCCCAAGGAGCATGACCGTGGGGTTTCTCGACTCGATCCTCAGTCCGCTGTACACAGCCGTCTCATGGATCATCGTCCAGTTCCACTCGCTGTACAGCAAGGGATTCCCTGCTGACAGCGGCTGGGCCTGGGGTCTGGCGATCGTCTCGCTGGTGATCCTGGTCCGCGCCTGCATGATCCCGTTGACGATCAAGCAGACCAAGTCCATGCGGGCGATGCAGGCGCTGCAGCCGGAGCTGAAGAAGCTCCAGGACCGCTACAAGGGCGACCGGCAGAAGCTCGCCGAAGAGCAGATGAAGCTCTACAAGACGGCTGGCGCCAACCCGGCGTCGAGCTGCCTGCCGCTGCTGATCCAGTCGCCGTTCTTCATGTCCCTGTACGGCGTGCTGAGCAACGTCGCGCACGACAAGACGGTCGGCGTGATCACCCCGACGCTGCTGATCAGCGCGCAGCACGCGAGGATCTTCGGCGCCCCGCTGTCGGCGACCTTCTTCAACTCGCCGCTGACCAGCGTCAAGATCGTCACCGCGGTCATGATCCTGACGATGTGCTTCACGCAGTTCCTCACCACCCGCCAGCTGATGACGAAGAACGTCGACCTCTCGGTCAAGACGCCGTACATGCAGCAGCAGAAGATGATGATGTACGTCTTCCCCGTCATCTACATCTTCATCGGCACCAACATGCCGGTCGGCGTGCTGATCTACATGGTGACCAGCAACCTGTGGACCCTGGGCCAGCAGCTGGTGATCATCCGGCAGAACCCGACGCCCGGTTCGGTGGCCTTCAAGGCCCGCCAGGAGCGGCTGAAGGCGGCCGGCAAGCTGAACGCGGACGGCACTCCGGTGAAGGCCGGTCTGGCCAGCCTGGTGAAGGGCGGCGCCCCGGTCGAGGAGGCTCCGGTCGAGGACGCCGCGCCGGTGCGCAGGCAGCAGCCGAAGCGGCAGACCAAGTCCCAGCGGCAGAGCGGCGGCAGCGCGGGCACCGCCCCGGCCGACGCGGTGGTCAGGACCGCCACCGAGCAGACCCGGACCGCCGACAAGGCGGGCAGCACCGAGAAGAAGGCCCCGGCGGCGGCCGGAGCCCCCGCTGTGGGCGGGCAGGCCCGCGGGCGGGCCAAGACCGGCGGCGGTGCCGGCGCCGCCTCGGGTGGCAGCACCCCGGCCCAGAACAGCGGGCAGAAGCGGAACCAGCCGGCCAAGCGCAACCCGCAGCCGGCCGGACGCTCCAACGCCAAGAAGAAGTCCTAGCGCAGCCGCTCGGCCCCCGCTCCACCCCTGTCGGCACCAACAGAATCCAAAGGAGTCCACCCGTGACGGACGGCACCGCGACGCCGGTCGAGAACGTCGAGCCGCAGAGCGCAGAGCCGCAGGACGCGGTGTCGCAGGGCGCGGAGCCGTCGGCCGCGGCACCGGCGGTCGACGCGGAGGCCGGTGACGCTCTCGGCCACCTGGAGCAGGAGGGCGAGATCGCCGCCGACTACCTGGAGGCCCTGCTCGACATCGCGGACCTCGACGGGGACATCGACATGGACGTGGAGGGCGACCGCGCCTCGGTGTCCATCATCGGCGAGGGTCCGGGCGCGGACAGGTCGCTGTCGCGGCTGGTCGGCCAGGACGGCGAGGTGCTGGAGGCGCTGCAGGAGCTGACCCGGCTGGCGGTGCACCGGGAGACCGGTGAGCGCAGCCGGCTGATGCTGGACATCGCGGGCTTCCGTGCGCACAAGCGGGCCGAGCTGGCCGAGCTGGGCGCCCAGGCGGCCAAGGAGGCCAAGGAGGCCGGTGCGCCGGTGAAGCTGCGGCCGATGACGCCGTTCGAGCGCAAGGTGGTCCATGACGCGGTGGCCGCGGCCGGGCTGCGCAGCGAGTCCGAGGGCGAGGAGCCGCAGCGCCGGGTCGTCGTCCTGCCGGTCTAGGCCCGCTGTCCCACCACTGGTGCTTTGAGGAGAGGGTCAGCGATGTCAGAGGCCGAGTCGGTGCCAGAACCGGCGGCGGAGGAGTTCTCCAGGGAGCTCCCCGAGGCTCCGGCGGTCGCCAGGAAGGTCTTCGGGGACCGCTACCCGCAGGCGGTCCGCTATGCCGAGCTGCTGGCCGACGCCGGGGTCAGGCGCGGTCTGATCGGGCCCAGGGAGGTGCCGCGGCTGTGGGAGCGGCACATCCTCAACTGCGCGGTGCTGAGCGAGCTGCTGCCCGAGGGCGCCTCGCTCTGCGACGTCGGCTCGGGTGCCGGGCTGCCGGGGATCCCGGTGGCGCTGGTGCGGCCCGATGTGCGGATCACGCTGCTGGAGCCGCTGCTGCGGCGGACCACCTTCCTGGAGGAGGTGGTCAAGGAGCTGGGTCTGGACAATGTCACGGTGCTCAGGGGCCGGGCCGAGGAGATGATCGGCAAGCTGTCGGTGGACGTGGTGACCGCCCGCGCGGTGGCGCCGTTGGACCGGCTGGCCGGTTGGGGGCTGCCGCTGCTGCGTCCCTACGGGATGATGCTGGCGCTCAAGGGGGACTCGGCCGAGCAGGAGCTGATCGACCACAAGGCTGCCCTGGTGAAGCTGGGGGCCCGGGAGTGGTCGGTCGGCACCGCGGGCGAGGGCGTGGTGGAGACGCCCGCCCATGTGGTGCGGGTCAAGGTCGGCGAGAGTCCGGGCGGGGTCAAGGCGGCGACCCGTCGGGCGAAGGCGGCGCGGGCCGGTCGGGCCAGGACCGGCGGGGCCGGGGCGTCCGCTCCGCGGCGGCGGCGCTGACCCGGAGCGCACCGCTCCGGTCCGCTGACTGGTTCAAGGCGTTGAGGGCCCCTGGGGCACGTGGTTTCACGTGAAACAGGGGCCTTTGTGCTGCCCCGGGTTGACCGGAGTGTCGAACCATCAGATTTGTCCTAAAACGGGCATCGTGTTTCACGTGAAACGTCGCTCTCTGCTCCCTGGGATCCTGAGCCGCAGCCGTGCCGCCGCTCAGTACAGTCGTCGTTCGGGTGAAGATCTGTCGCTGAAGGGTCCAGAAGGGCCACAACCGTCCCCCTCCCCCGCTGGGCTGCGCGATGATTTCAGCGACAGCCAGGACGGAGAGGGGGGCACACCCTTGCCCAGTGACACTCATGTCGAGCCGTTGCCCGGCCCCCGGGCCGGAAACCGTCGAGCGGTGCCGCCTGTTTCACGTGAAACAGCATCTTCTTCGGGGGCCACCGCCCGCACGCGTGTGCAGCATGAAACACTGACGCCCATGCAGGACTCGGAACTCACCCCGCTGATTGACGACACCCCCATCGGACGTACCGCACAGGCCGCGGTCGAGGCGCTGGGCCGTGTCGGAGAAGCTCTGCCCCGCCCGGCCAGCACCCGGGTGATGGTGGTCGCCAACCAGAAGGGCGGCGTGGGCAAGACCACCACCACGGTGAACCTCGCGGCCTCGCTGGCCATCCACGGCGCGAGGGTGCTGGTGATCGACCTGGACCCGCAGGGGAACGCCTCCACTGCGCTGGGCATCGACCACCACGCCGAGGTCCCGTCGATCTACGACGTCCTGGTCGAGGGCAAGCCGCTGGCCGACGTGGTCCAGCCGGTGGTGGACGTGGAGGGCCTGTTCTGCTGCCCCGCGACCATCGACCTGGCCGGGGCTGAGATCGAGCTGGTCTCGCTGGTGGCCAGGGAGAGTCGGCTGCAGCGGGCGATCGAGGCCTATGAGCAGCCGCTCGACTACATCCTGATCGACTGCCCGCCTTCGCTGGGGCTGCTCACCGTCAACGCCATGGTGGCCGGTCGCGAGGTGCTGATCCCGATCCAGTGCGAGTACTACGCACTGGAGGGCCTGGGTCAGCTGCTGCGCAATGTGGACCTGGTGCGGGCGCACCTCAATCCGCATCTGCATGTGTCGACGATCCTGCTGACCATGTACGACGCGCGGACCCGGTTGGCCTCCCAGGTCGCCGACGAGGTGCGGAGCCACTTCGCCGACGAGGTGCTGCGGACCAGCATCCCGCGTTCGGTGCGGGTCTCCGAGGCCCCCAGCTACGGGCAGACCGTGCTCACCTACGACCCGGGGTCGACCGGGGCGCTCTCCTATCTGGAGGCGGCCAAGGAGATCGCCCTGCGCGGGGCCGACAAGGACGCGCGTGCCGCTGCCGTCTACCCGCAGCAGCCGCGGCGGATGGCCGAGCCGCACGGGTCGGGACAGTCGGGGCAGTACGAGGCGTCGCAGCACGAGACCGCAGGGCACGGCACGATGGAGGGTAACCGGTGAGTGAGCGTCGTAGAGGTCTTGGGCGTGGCCTCGGGGCATTGATCCCGGCGGCCTCGGGCCCGGAGAGCAGCAGGCCTGCCTCCCCGGCCATCGGCGGCTCCCTGGCGCCCAGCGAGGTGCCCGCACTCGGCGGCTCGGGTGCGGTGAGCACGCTGGAGCGCACCCTGGAGACCGTTGTTTCACGTGAAACGGCGGACGTCTCGCCGCTGCGTGCGGTGGACGGTGCGTACTTCGCCGAGATCCCGTTGGACGCGATCACGCCGAACCCGCGCCAGCCGCGTGAGGTCTTCGACGAGGAGGCGCTCAACGAGCTGGTCCACTCCATCAAGGAGGTGGGTCTGCTCCAGCCGGTGGTGGTCCGTCAGGTCTCCCCGGACCGCTATGAGCTGATCATGGGCGAGCGCCGCTGGCGTGCCTCCCGTGAGGCGGGGCTGTCGGCGATCCCGGCGATCGTCCGGGCGACCGACGACGAGAAGCTGCTTCTGGACGCGCTGCTGGAGAACCTGCACCGGTCCCAGCTCAATCCGCTGGAGGAGGCCGCCGCCTACGACCAGCTGCTGCGGGACTTCTCCTGCAGCCATGAGGAGCTGGCCGACCGGATCGGGCGCTCGCGTTCGCAGGTGTCCAACACCCTCCGGCTGCTGAAGCTGCCGCCCGCAGTGCAGCGGCGGCTGGCGGCGGGGGCGTTGCAGGCCGGCCATGCCCGCGCGCTGCTCGGGCTGGAGGGAGCAGAGGCGCAGGAGGCGCTGGCGGCGCGGATCAACGCCGAGGGGCTCTCGGTGCGGACGGTCGAGGAGATCGTCCAGTTGGCCAAGCTGGAGCAGGGGCCCGCGAAGAAGGCGCAGGCGCCGCGGGCCGGGAAGCGGGTGCACCCGGCGCTGGCGAGTCTGGCGAGCCGGCTGTCCGACCGCTTCGACACCCGGGTGAAGGTCGAGCTGGGCAAGGACCGCGGCAAGATCGTGGTGGAGTACGCCTCGATGGACGACCTGGACCGGATCCTGGCGTTGTTCGCCCCGGGCGAGGGCCAGGTGCTCAAGCAGGAGAAGGCAGACGTGGACGAGGAGGCCTAGCCGACGGTCCGTCGGTACGCCATGAGGGGCCCCTGTTTCACGTGAAACAGGGGCCCCTCGGCGTCGCGGTCTACAGTGTGGAGCATGGGACGCAGGCTGGTACCGATCACTCTCGACTCGCTCGCCGACCTCCCGCTGACGTGTCGCTCCTGCGTGTTCTGGGAGCTGGACCCGGTCAGCGGCGAGGCGGCGGTGAAGGCGGGTGTGGCGGGGGCCGAGAAGGAGTCCTGGATCTCGGCGGTGCTGCTGGAGTGGGGCTCCTGCGGGCGGATCGCCTATGTGGACGACGTCCCGGCGGGGTTTGTGCTCTACGCTCCCCCGGCGTATGTGCCGCGGGCGCTGGCCTTTCCGACCAGTCCGATCTCCCCTGACGCGGTGCAGTTGATGACGTCGATGGTGCTGCCCGGATTCCAGGGGCAGGGGATCGGCCGGACCCTGGTGCAGGCCGTTGCCAAGGATCTGGTGCGGCGGGGGTTCAAGGCGATCGAGGCGTTCGGTGACGCCCGCTGGCAGCAGGCGAGCTGTGTGCTGCCGGCCGACCATCTGCTGGCGGTGGGGTTCAAGACGGTGCGGACGCATCCCCGGTATCCGCGGCTCCGGCTGGAGGTGCGCTCGGCGATCTCCTGGAAGGGGGAGATGGAGGTCGCCCTGGAGCGGCTGTTGGGCGCGGTGCAGAAGGAGCCCACGCTGCGACCGCTGTAGTCCGGCGGAAGACGGGCGACGGAGACGGGGCGGCGGAGACGGGGCGGCTCGGCCGGGTGCGTGTTTCACGTGAAACAGCGGCCCGGCCGAGCCCAGGCCGAGCCGCGGGCCGACCGGTCCCCGACGGTCTCAGACCGTCCCCGCCGGAAGGTGCAGCACGCCGGTGGGGGCGTCGTCCTCGGGCGGCAGGTAGAGCCGCTGGACCGCGACGGCGATGGCCTCCACCGCCTGGGCCCGGAGCGCCGGGGAGGAGAGCCGGACCGCGTCCTGGATGTTGGTGAGGTAGCCCAGCTCCAGCCGTACCGCGGCCATCCGGGTGGAGCGCAGCAGGGTCCAGGTGCGGGCGTGGCTGCGGTTGTCGCCGAAGCCGCAGCGGGCCACCAGCTCGCGCTGGACCAGCCCGGCGAACTGCTTGCCGGTGTGCGACCAGCGCCCTCGGCTGTCGTCGCCGTAGTAGTAGCTGGACGCCCCGGAGGCGTGCGGATTGCTGTGTCCGTCGAGGTGCAGCGAGAGCATCAGGTCGGCCCCGGTGGCGTTGGCGAACTGGGCCCGCTGGATCTCGTCGCCGCCGTTGTCCGCCCCCCTGGTGAGGTAGCTGCGGACGCCGAGCGCGGTCAGCCGTCCCTCCAGCCGGGTGGCGACGTCCCAGACGATGGCCGCCTCGGTGTGGCTGTGAGCGGTGACGCCGGTGTCCTCGCCGCCGTGTCCGGGGTCGATGATGACGACCTTGCCGGCCAGGGCGGAGCCGGAGTGCAGCAGCATCTCGGTCTCCCGCATCACGTGCGGGGCGCCGCCGACGACGGTGCGGGCGAGCCGGGCCAGCACGGTGAAGGTGGCGGGTCCGAGGGTGCCGTCCGGCTGCAGTCCCATGTTGCGTTGGAACTCGCTGAGGGCCTGGGCGGTGTCCTGTCCGAAGATGCCGTCGACCCGGCCCGGGGTGAAGCCCATGTCCAGCAGCCGCTGCTGGAGTTGGGCGACGTCGTCACCGACCTGGAGGTTGCTGACGACATGGCTGAGCACCCGGTCGCCGAGTCTCCACCGGGCCTCGTTGAGGTGCCGGTAGGTCTCCGGGCCGACGACACCGTCGGCGGTGAGTCCGCGCTGCTGCTGGAAGTGGCGCACCGCGGCGTCGACCGCGGGGTCGAACAGCGAGGAGGCGGAGGCCAGTTGGCGGTGCCGGTCGTGGTCCGCGGCGAAGCCGGTCCCGCCCGCGGTCCCGTCCTCGGTGCCGGGCAGGAGGCCGAGCAGGCTGAGCTTGAAACGGATCTCGGCGACTGCTGGCCCGGTGTCACCGAGCTTCCATCGGTAGGTGTGGGCCGGATGCTGCTGGGTCATGATGCGAGGGTCCCCTCCTCCTCATGGACTGCCATGATCGTACGCGCCGTTTCACGTGAAACATCCGTACCGCCCGCAACGACGTCGGGGAAACCACCGTACGGTGGTTGCCCCGACGTCGATCCGCGGTGCGCGGTCGGCTGCTGTGCGCGGTCCCGGTGCTAGCCCTCGTCGCCGAGGATGAACGGGGCCAGGTCGCGCATCAGCGCACTCTTCGGCTTGGCGCCGACGATGGTCTTCACGACCTCGCCGTTCTGGTAGACGTTCAGGGTGGGGATGGAGAGCACGCCGTACTTCGCCGGGACGGCGGGGTTGGCGTCGATGTCCAGCTTGGCGATGGTGATCTTGTCGCCGAACTCGGCGGCGATCTCCTCCAGGGCGGGGGCGACCTGGCGGCACGGGCCGCACCAGGTGGCCCAGAAGTCGACCAGCACGGGCTTGTCGCTCTTGAGCACCTCGGCGTCGAAGGTGTCGTCGGTCACGGTGATGGTGGCGCCGGCCACGGTGTCTCCTCGGGTGTGCGGGGGAAGCGGGATGGGGTCGGGGTGAGCGGCGGGGGCGGGGTCAGACCGCGCCGACGGCCGTCAGGCTCGCGGTGTGGGCCAGCTGGGCCAGGTAGCGCTCGGCGTCCAGGGCGGCGGCGCAGCCGGTCCCGGCCGCGGTGATCGCCTGCCGGTAGGTGTGGTCGACGACGTCGCCCGCGCCGAAGACACCGGCCACGTCGGTACGGGTGGAGGGGGCGTCGACGGTGAGGTAGCCCTCGCCGTCCAGCGCCAACTGGCCCTTGAACAGCTCGGTCCGCGGGTCGTGGCCGACGGCGATGAACAGGCCGGTGACCGGCAGTTCGCGGGTCTCGCCGGTGACGGTGTCGCGCAGGGTCAGCCCGCTCAGTTTGGTCTCGCCGTGGATCTCGGCCACCTCGCTGTTCCAGGCGAAGCTGATCTTGGGGTCGGCGATCGCCCGGTCCTGCATGGTCTTGCTGGCCCGCAGGCTGTCCCGGCGGTGGACCACGGTGACGGACTTGGCGAAGCGCGACAGGAAGGTCGCCTCCTCCATGGCGGTGTCGCCGCCGCCGACCACGACGATGTCCTGGTCCCGGAAGAAGAAGCCGTCACAGGTGGCGCACCAGGACACGCCGCGGCCGGACAGCTCGTCCTCGCGGGGCAGTCCGAGCTTGCGGTGCTGCGAGCCGGTGCTGACGATGACGGCGCGGGCGCGGTGCACGGTGCCCTCGGAGTCGGTGACGGTCTTGATGTCGCCGCTGAGGTCGACCGAGACGATGTCGTCCGGGACCAGCTCGGCGCCGAAGCGCTCGGCCTGGGCGCGCATGTTGTCCATCAGGTCCGGACCCATGACGCCGTCCTGGAACCCGGGGAAGTTCTCCACCTCGGTGGTGTTCATCAGCGCGCCGCCGGCCGACACCGCCCCCTCGAACACCAGGGGCTGCAGGGAGGCACGTGCCGTGTAGAGGGCGGCCGTGTACCCGGCCGGGCCTGAGCCGATGATGATCACGTTGCGGACGTCGCTCACTGCACATCTCCTGAATCGCTTCGCAAGCCTTGGGGGCCGGCGAGACGGAAGGCACCGCTGCCTCGTTCCATCCCGCTCAACGGTTCCCCAGTGTCCCGCATTCCCGGCGGTTCAGTCGCGCGCCACGGTCTGCCGAAGCAGGACGCCGCGGGCGCAGGAGGCGTCGACGAGGTAGGCGTCGGCCGGGCCCTGCGGGTGTGCGGGGTCGGTGTAGACCAGGGCGAAGACCGGGGTGCCGGCGTAGACGCCGCGGCCGACCCCCAGCGGTTCCTGCCCGGTGCGGCCGACGGCGGTCAGCACGCAGGACGGCAGGTCGGCCGGGCCCGCGGAGGCGGCGGGGGCGTTGGCGGTTCCGGTCTGCACCTGCGGGTGCAGACCGGCGGTGCCGGGCAGCAGCAGCGGTTTGAGCTGCTGCGGCAGCTTCGCCTCGGTGAGGGCGCCGAGCGAGGGGATGCCCGCGGCGACCGCGGCCGAGGGCGGCTGCGCGCCGGTGCCGCTCGCGGACTTCGCGGTGCCGCTGGTCTGCACCGCGCCGCCGCCGCTCTGCACGATCGCGGTGCCGATTACACCGACCACGGCGAGCGCGGCCAGGCCGAGCACCGCCCGTCGCCAGCCCCGGCTCCGGCCGCGACCGGGACCCGCGGGGGGCCGTGCGCCGCCTGGGGCGGTCCCTGCGGGCGCGGCGGCACCGCGAGGCCCTCCAGGGGCGGTGGACGCGTCGTCGGCGGCCCCGGGGGTCTTCAGGGGCTTCGGCGCGGCGGGCCCCGGGCCTGGGTCGGGGGCGGCGTCCAGCAGGGCCTGCGCCGCGAGGGCGGCGTCGATGCGGACGGCGACGTCGTCGGGCAGCACCGGCGCTGGGGACGCCTCCAGCAGGGCGCTCACCTCCCGGAGTGCGGCGAGGGTCTCCGCGCAGTCCGCGCAGTCGGCGAGATGGGCGCCGAGCTGTGCGGCGTCCGCCGGGGGCAGCAGGTCCTCCAGGTACTCCGCGACGGTCTCGACGGACGGGTGCCCGAAGGCGTCCGGGGCGGAGTTCGGCGGGGTGGGGTTCATGTCGGCTGCTCACCTCCTGCGCGGGGGGCGTCGGATCTCCGGCTGTCCGGGTGCGGACCCGGCGGACCTGGTTCGTGCGGACCTGGCGTGGGTGGGACGGACGTGCCCCCGTTCGGGTTCCTTCCCGCTTCGGGCGGCGGTGTTTCACGGGCCGGTGCTTCAAGCGCTGGTGTTTCACGCGGTTGTGTTTCACGCGGCTGTGTTTCACGTGAAACGTCGGCCCGCAGGTGCGCCGTCAGCGGGACCAGCCGGGCCCGGCCGCGGGCGCAGCGGCTTTTCACGGTACCGACCGGGACGCCGAGGATCTCCGCGGCCTCGGCCACCGGGTAGCCCTGCATGTCCACCAGCACCAGTGCGGCACGCTGCTCCGACGGCAGGGTGGCCAGCGCGTCGCCCAGCTCCCGGCGCAGCTCGCCCCGCTCGGCGGAGACGTCGGCGCCCTCGTCCAGGCCGAGCAGGGTCTCGGACGCGTCGTCCAGCGGGCGGGTGCGCCGGGTCGCGCTGCGGCGGGCCCGGTCGAGGCAGGCGTTTACCACGATCCGGTGCAGCCAGGTGGTGACCGCCGACCGCCCCTGGAAGGTGTGCGCCGCGCGGAAGGCGGAGACCAGGGCGTCCTGGAGCGCGTCCGCGGCCTCCTCGCGGTCGCCGAGGGTGCGCAGCGCCACGGCCCAGAGCCGGTCGCGGTGCTGGGCGACGAGCACCCCGAAGGCGTCGTGGTCCCCCGCGACATGGCGGGCCAGCAGCGCCGCGTCGGACTCGGCGCCCGATTCCGCGGCCGACTGCGCTGCGGGGCGCTCGTCCCCGGACGGTTCTGCCACTGTCGATCTTCCCCCGTTGCGGGCCGTCAGCCCAGGACCTGGATCTCCGAGATCCCGCCGCGGTAGCTGTTGGGACTGGTGGGGTCCGCGGGAAGGCTGGTGAGGTGGATCAGAAGGTAGCGGGTGCGGACCGGGGTGGCCAGGGTGTCGCTGGTGAAGCTGGTACCGGCGACCGGACCGAGGTTGGAGACCCGCTGGCTGAACTGGGCGCTGCCCTGGGTGGGGGCGGCGGTGGCGTCGGCCGGCGCGGCGAGCACCTCCAGGGTCTCCCCGGCGACCGGGAGGGTCAGCTTCACCGCGGAGACGCTCTGCACACTGCCCAGGTCGACCACGATGCCGCTGCCGTCGGCGCGGCTGGGGATGTTGCCGAAGTTCGGGTAGTTCCGGTACTGCGAGGTCATCCAGGCGGTGCCGGGGTTGCCGTCGACGCTGAGCGGCGCCTGGTCGGCCGCTATCGGGACGCCCCGGGGGGAGAACTCGACCGCGCCGGTGATCCGCAGCGGCTTCAGTGCCTGCTGCGACGCGGCCGGGGTGGGCTTGCCGCCGGGGCCGACACCGGCCCCGACCTGGTTGCCGCCGGTGGTCGCCGGGGTCTTCGCCATCAGCGCCTCGGCGGTGCCCCAGCTGCCCAGGCCCACCGCGGCCAGGACCACCAGCGAGATCGCCCAGCGCAGCGCCTTGCCGGTCCGTCCGGGCAGGGCCGGCGGCGCGACCGGCGCGGCCGGGCCGGGACGGCGCGGCGGGACCGCGGCGGAACCGCTCAGCGGCACCGAGTCGGGGTAGCTGCGGGTCGGGTACTCGGGCAGCACCAGCGGCTCGGGATCGGGCTGGCGGATCCGGGGCACCCGGTCGAGCGCCTCGGCCAGCTCCGCGGGGGAGGTGACCGGTGCCAGGTGCCGGACCGGGGTCGGGCACAGTACCCGGGCGCAGACGTCGGAGAGCCCGCGGTGCACCCCGGCCCTGACCTGCTCGGGCGGCACCACGCCGATGGTCCGGGGCATCCCCTGCAGTCCGTGCCGGTCCTCCGGGTACGGCCAGCGGTGCGTCAGCGAGGCGAACAGCAGGGCGCCGATGGCCTGCGCGTCCTGGCGCTCGGCGGTGGCCCGGTCCACACCGTCCAGGCCGTGCAGGGCCGAGTCCAGGGCGATGCCGGTGATCCGGTACTGGCCGCCGTCGCTGCGCAGCACGCAGGCCGGGGTGAGCCGGAGGTGGGACAGGCCCCTGCGGTGCGCGGCGGCGATGGCGTCGGTGACCTGACGTGCCATCTGGTACGCCTCGTAGGGCTCCAGCGGGCCCTCGGCGAGCATGGTGCCCAGGTCGGTGGCGTCGGGCAGCCACTCCCGGATGATGTAGACCAGGCCGCCCTCCTCGACCGCGTCCAGCACCTGGACGAAGCGCGGGTCTCCGAGCAGGGCGGCCCTGCGGGCGGCGGCGACGGCGGCCTCGGAGCGGGCGTGTCCCGGGGCGAGCAGGTGGATCCCGACCGCGCGGCGCAGCTTCTCGTCGACGGCGCGCCAGCTGGTGAACACCCCGGCCTGGGTGAGGCACTCCTCCAGCCGGTAGCGCCCGGCGATCCGGTCCCCGCTGTGCCGCACCGGCGCGGGGAGCAGCGGGGTGGGCGGCTCGGCCGCGGGTTCGGCCGCGGCGGCGGGGGGCTCGTCGGGGGCGGTGGCGTCGGTGGCGTCGGCGGTGTCGGTGTCGGTGTCGGAGACGGTCGCGGGGTCGGTTTCGGTCCTGGTCCCGGGGGTGGCGTCCGCCGTGACGTCGGCTGTTGAGGCGGGGTCAGTTTCGGCGTCAGCTCCGGCGTCGGCGTCAGCTCCGGCGTCCGTGGCTGCCTCGGATTCGGGCCCGGGGCCGGGTTCGTCGGTGGCCGCCGCCGCGTCGGGGCCCTCGGTCCCGGCCGCGGGACGTGCCTCGGTGACGAGTTCCTCCATGTCCGGTTCGCCGCTCTCCGCGATCGTGTCGACCGGAGCCTTGCTGCGATCCGCCACCTTCGTCCTGCCTCCCCTTGGTGTCCCCCGAGGTCGTGCCGAGGGGCGTACGGTCAATTGTGCCAACTCCCGCTATCCGATTACGACCCACGATCCCCCCTGTTGGTTGCGCGGGCGAGGCGGGATCCGGTCTCAGCGGCCGAGCTTCGAGCGCACCATGCCGATCAGCGGGGTGAGTTCCTCGATCCGCATCCGCTGCGCGATGACGACGAACAGGCCCATCTCCACCGTTCCGCCGACCACCACGGCCGCGATGTCGGCCAGTACACCGCCGCCGATGCCGCGGACGATCAGGTGGCCGAGCACGTAGCCGACCGCGGCCGGGACCAGTGCGGCCCCGATCAGCTTGCCGTAGGTGCGCTTGATCCTGGCCCCGTCGAGGTCGCCGACCCGGTTGCGCAGCCGGGGCAGCGCCACCATCAGGCCGACCAGGTAGGACAGGCCGTAGGCGAAGGCCATGCCGGTGACCGCCCAGTGCCGGGGCAGGACCAGGTAGCAGATCCCGGACAGGGCGGCGTTGCTGGCGGCCACCCAGATGGTGTTGTAGAAGGGGGTCCGGGTGTCCTCGTACGCGTAGAAGCCGCGGAGCAGCACGTACTGGGCCGAGTAGGGGATCAGCCCGAGCGCGAACGCGGAGAGCATGAAGCCGACCGAGGAGCCCGAGGAGCCGTAGAGGGACGGGCCGATGAAGGGGCCCAGCGACAGGAACACGAACGCGGCCGGGACGATGGCGACGGCCGAGGTGCGCAGGCCGTAGGAGAGGTCGTCGCGGACGGCGGCGGCGTCCCCGTCGGCGGCGGCCCGGGAGATCCGGGGCAGCACGGCGCTCATCACCGACACGGTGATCACGGCCTGCGGGAGCTGCCAGATCAGCAGGGCGTTGGAGTAGGCGGCGAGTCCGGCGCGGTCGGCGCCGGCCGCGAGGGTGACCAGCTGGGTGACGGCGAGGAAGCCGGCCTGGTTGGCGAGGACGAAGAAGAAGGTCCACTTGGCCAGCTTGGCGGCGTGGCCGAGGCCGTGGCCGCGCCAGTCGAACCGGGGGCGGAACGTGAACCCGGCCTTGTAGAGGTAGGGGACCATCGACAGGGCCTGGACCACGAGGCCGAGCAGGGTGCCGATGCCGAGCAGCCGGACGCCCTCGGGGGAGATGGTGTCCGGGGTGACGTGGGTCTGGCTGTACGGCCCGTACACCCAGGCGTACATGCCGAAGGTGAAGATGATGACGACGTTGTTGAGGACCGGGGTCCACATCATCGCGCCGAACCGGCCGCGGGCGTTGAGGATCTGGCCCATCACCACGTGGACGCCCATGAAGAAGATGGTGGGCAGGCAGTAGCGGGCCAGCGAGACGGTGACCTGGGCCTGTTGCGGGTCCCGCATGACCTCGGTGGAGACCAGGCGGACCAGGATCGGTGCGGCCAGGACGGTGACGAACACGACGCCGCCGAGGCCCACCACGACCAGGGTGAGCAGGCGGTTGGCGTAGGCCTCGCCGCCGTCCTCGTCGTTCTTCATGCTGCGGACCAGCTGCGGTACGAAGACGGCGTTCAGTGCGCCGCCGCCGACCAGGATGTACAGCAGGGTGGGCAGCGTGTTGGCGACGTTGTAGGAGGTGCCGAGGGCGTAGAGGCCGATCGCGTAGGCCATGACCATGGTGCGGACGAAGCCGGTGCCCCGGGAGACCAGGGTTCCGGCGGCCATGACTGCGCTGGAGCCGAGCAGTCCGCCGATCCGGCCGCCGGACTTGGCGGCGGGCTCGCCTGCGCCGGTCTCCGGCTCGGCGGAGACGTTGATCTGGAACAGCGGCATGGTCCCGGTGGACTCGGCGACCGAGTCGCCGCCCGCCGCGCCGTAGGTGCCGGGCGCGTAGGCCTGGTCGGCGTCGCGGAACAGGTAGGCGTACGGGTCGGCGGCGGGGCTCTGCCGCCGGGCGCGGGCGGTCTGCTCGCTCTCGGTGGCGTGGCTGAGCAGCTCGTCCACGCCGACGTCGGCGTAGCCCTGCGGCGGGCCGAAGCCGGGCACGGTGCTGCCGTCCGGGGCGGTCCCGTCCGGGGCGGCCGGGTAGCCGGGGGCGGGGGCGTAGGAGGCCTGGCCGGGCGGGTAGCCGCCCTGCTGCGGTCCGGGGTCCTGGTACTGCTGCGGCTGGTGGTACGGGTCCTGGGCGGGCTGCTGAGGGTAGCCCCCGGCCCCGGCGTACGGGTCCTGCTGGTACGGCTGCTGTTGCTGGTACGGGGGCTGCTGGTACCCGGCGGGCTGCTGCGGGTAGCCGTCCTGCGGGGGGTAGCCGGGCTGCTGCTGCGGGTGGGCCCGCTGCCGGTGGCCGCCCTGCTGCGGGTGGCCCTGCTGCGGGCCGGGCTGCGGGTAGCCGGGGCCCGGCTGGGGGTAGCCGTCCTGGGGGTAGCCCTGCTGCGGGTAGGGCTCCTGGGCGTACGGGTCCTGGGCGTAGGGGTCGTGCGCGTAGGTCTCGTCCAGGTACGGATCGGCCACGGCCTCGGCGGCCGGCTGCGGGACCTGGACCTGGTCGGCGGGCGGCGTACCGCGGTGGGGGCCGCGTCCACCGCGTCCCTGCTGGGTCCTGCCGTCGCGCGGCGCGCTCATGCCACCTCTTCCGGATGCTTGTCCTTCAGGGACCACCCTCTCATCCGTCGGCCGCCACCCCGGGAATCAGGGCGCGTTTTTTTGAGGGTGACCTGCGAGTTGTCCGTCGCGCGCGGTCGTCGGGGCGGTTCCGCCGTCCTCGGGGCCCTCGGCCGGGTCGTCCCCCTCGCCGTCGCCCGTGTCGTCGGCGCCGTCGTCCGTGTCGCCGTCGGGGCCGCCGGCGGTGTGCTTGCGTTTCCAGTACAGCCGCAGGCCCGCCAGCAGCACCAGCAGGCCGCCGCCGGCCATGACCGCGATCACGCCGCCGGGCAGCTTGGTGATGTCGACGGTGAAGCCGACCGGGTCGCCGTAGGGCTTGTGGTCGGCGGTGGTGTAGAGCTGCGCGACCATCTGGACCTTGTTGTTGGCGAAGGCCTTCACCGGGAACTTGATGGTGATCTTGGTGCCGCCGCCCGCTGCCACCGGCCGGGACGCGACCGAGGTGAACTGCTGGCTGCCGAGGCTCAGCCGGGCCGCGTTGGTGGAGCTGAGCTCGACCTCCAGGTTGATCACGCCCTGGGACAGGTCGTTCTGCACGGTGATCGGGATGGTGGCGGAGCCGCTGCCGGAGAGGGTGATGGTGCCGCCCGGCTTGGGCAGGATGCTCACCTTGCTGTACAGGCTCATCAGGTAGTCGGCGGCGTTGTCGCGGTAGTTGTCGCCGAGACCCGGCTGGGCCCGCCACTGGGTGGACACCGAGCGCAGTATCGCCGAGCTGAAGGCGGTCCGTACGGTGGCCGGGTTGACCAGGATCTTCTCCAGCTCGGCGAGCTTGTCCTCGGTGTTGGAGACCGCGTACAGCTCGCCCGCGTTCAGCTCGGACTTCCGGGCCGAGGCCGGGTAGGACGACGGCGAGGGCACGGCCTTCCCGGCGCCGGGGGACGGCTTGGCCGCCGCGACGCTGCCGAAGGCGGCCGGGGTCGCCCAGGCGCCGGCCACCGCCGCCTTCAGCGACGCGGCCAGCACCTGCGCGGTGCTCGCGGACATGTTCCGCGGCGGCTGGATCAGGATGCTGCGCTGGTTGTTGGGCTGCTCCAGGGTGATCGCCAGGGTCTCGGCCAGGAAGCGCTGCTCGGCCATGGTCTGCGCGCTGGGCGTGGACAGGTCCCCGGCGAAGATCGCCGACAGGGTCGGGTCGGCGGCGACCGCGGTGGTCCCGCCGCCCAGTGAACGGGCGGCGTCGGGAGTGTAGTTGAGGCCGGGGGACGGCAGGCTGGCGCCGTTGGCGACGATCCGGGTGTCGCCCGCGTCGCGGGCCAGGGCGACCACCGAGCTGTCCAGGTAGCCCTGGTAGGGCCAGGCGACGTTGTGGCTGGCTTCCACCTGCAGCGGGTTGAGGCCGACCTGACCCAGGTCGGTCCCGGCCACCTGGACCGCGTCCTTCAGCGTGCTCGACCCGGGGGCGTTGTGGGCGATCGAGGCGAGGTCCGGGTCGGCCGCCGGGAGGGAGATCACCTGCTGGCCGTCCAAGCCGTTCAGCGCCGTCTGCAGGGCGTTGCGCCAGCCGGTCGCGGTGGCGGTGCCGGTGCCCGGCTTGGTGCAGTCGCAGCCCGCCGAGACGCCCTGGGAGTCGTCCCCGCTGACGACCCGGTACTTGGGCGTCATCTTCAGCACGCCGGCGATCAGGTCCGGGTCGATCACCCAGGTCGGCTTCATCCCGGACAGGCCGAGGTCGGCGCCGATGGACTCCAGCTGGCCCAGCCGGCCCTCCGCGCCGAGGTCCGCCGCCAGCGTGTCGTCGCTGAACACCGCCTCCTCGTTGCCCGCGGCGTCGGCGTAGGTCTGCGGCTGCACCCGGGGGGCCTCCACCAGCGGCCACAGTGTGGCGATCCTGGTGGGCTTGTCCTCCTTGCTGCTGAACAGCGGGAGGTAGGTCCTGGCGATGCCCAGCGGGTGCGGGTAGGCGGCGCTGCTCACCGCGCCCTGGGCGTCCACCGCGAGCTGGTAGACGTGGTCGGCGCCCAGCTGCAGCGAGGCGATGTCGACGGTCAGGCTGAACACCGGGCTGGTCGCGCCCGGCGCCAGGTCGCCGAGGTCCTTGTCGTAGCGGTCGACCTCCTGCGGGTCGCCGCTCTGCGGGGTGTCCTGGTCGGCCACCGAGGCGATGTCGGAGCGGCTGGCGAGCGGCTGCGGATCCACCCACACGCCCACGTGCAGCGTGGAGATGGTGCTGGTCCCGGTGTTGGTGACGGTGCCCTTGAGGGTGATCGTCCCGGTCGGCGACGGCACCGCCGGGGTGATCGCGCTGAGGACGACCTTCGCCGGGTAGCGCTCGCCGGAGGCCCGTACCGTGCCCACGGCGGCGGCCGGGGCCGCGGCGGCCCGGTCCTGGGCCGGGGTGACCGCGCCCGGCTCGATCCGGTACTGGGCGGCGCCCGCGGCGGGGGCCAGGGCGGTGCCGCTGCCCAGGGCGAGGCCGGCGGCCAGCAGCACCGTGCCGGCCCGGCGCGTACGCTCCCAGCGGCGGCCCCCGCCGAACCGGCTTCCGCCGAGCCGGGTACTGCGACCTGTGTGCCGTGCCGCCACGCCCACGCGCCCTCGCCGTTCTGTCGCTCTCGGTGCCCTGCCACGGCCCTGCTGCCGACCGGTTCCCCCGGCATCGTAACGACGTTGCCTGGGAGGCGTCGCCGCCGGGAGCGCCCATCCGGGTGCGATCCGGCGCCTCGGAGCGGTCGGGCGCCTCCCGCCATAACGAGGCGCGGACGGTGTGTCACGGCACGTAGGCTTGTCTCTCGTGCCGAACGTCATGCATTCCACCGATCCCACCGACTCCCGACCGGTCGACGCCCTCAGCGCCGCGCAGCAGGCCGCGGTCCGCGAGGTCCTCGGCGCGTACCCGGTCGCCGACGAGCTGGGGCGGCGCTTCCAGCAGGCCGGATTTCGACTTGCGCTGGTGGGCGGCTCGGTGCGGGACGCCCTGCTCGGCCGTCTCGGCAACGACCTGGACTTCACCACCGACGCCCGGCCGGAGCAGATCCTGGCCCTGCTGAAGCCGTGGGCGGACGCGATCTGGGACGTCGGGATCGCCTTCGGCACCGTCGGTGCCCGGAAGAAGGCCCGGCCGGCCGCGGACCCGGTGCACGGCGAGCCGTTCGACTTCCAGATCGAGATCACCACCTACCGCTCCGAGGCGTACGACCGCGACTCCCGCAAGCCCGAGGTGTCCTACGGCGACACCATCGAGGAGGACCTGGTCCGCCGCGACTTCACGGTCAACGCGATGGCCGTGGCGCTGCCCGAGGTGGTCTTCGTGGACCCGCACCGCGGCCTGGACGACCTGGCCGCGAAGCTGCTGCGCACCCCCGGCACCCCGGAGCAGTCCTTCTCCGACGACCCGCTGCGGATGCTGCGGGCCGCTCGCTTCGCGGCCCAGCTGGACTTCGAGGTCGCGCCCGAGGTGGTCACCGCGATGACGGAGATGGCCGGGCGGATCGACATCGTCTCCGCCGAGCGGGTCCAGGCCGAGCTGAACAAGCTGCTGCTGTCGCCGAACCCGCGGGCCGGGCTGCGGCTGCTGGTGGACACCGGGCTGGCCGCCCGGGTGCTGCCGGAACTGCCCGCGCTGCGGCTCGAACTCGACGAGCACCACCGGCACAAGGACGTCTACGAGCACTCGCTGACGGTGCTGGAGCAGGCGATCGAGCTGGAGCAGGACGGCCCGGACCTGACCCTGCGGCTGGCCGCGCTGTTGCACGACATCGGCAAGCCGCGCACCCGCCGGTTCGAGGACGGCGGCGGGGTGTCGTTCCACCACCACGAGCTGGTCGGCGCCAAGATGGCGAAGAAGCGGATGCGGGAGCTGAAGTACTCCAATGAGCTGATCGCCGACGTGTCCCGGCTGGTGGAGCTGCACCTGCGGTTCCACGGCTACGGCGACGGCGAGTGGACCGACTCGGCGGTGCGCCGCTACGTCCGCGACGCCGGACCGCTGCTGGAGCGGCTGCACAAGCTGACCCGTTCCGACTGCACCACCCGCAACCGGCGGAAGGCGGCGGCGCTGTCCCGGACCTACGACGGCCTGGAGGAGCGGATCGCGGTGCTGCGCGAGCAGGAGGAGCTGGGCGCGATCCGGCCCGACCTGAACGGCGACGAGATCATGGCGATCCTGGGCCTGCGGCCCAGCCGCGCGGTCGGCGAGGCGTACCAGTTCCTGCTGGAACTGCGGCTGGAGAACGGCCCGTCGGGTCCGGAGGCGGCCGAGGCGGCGCTGCGCGAGTGGTGGGCCGGGCGGCAGGCCTGACCCGAGGGGGTCCGGTCGGCCGCCCGGCCGACCGCGCGGCGGGGTGTGCGGCGGGGTGCGCGGGTCAGCCGCCGGACACCGCGCCGACCAGCGCGATCAGCACCACCAGCAGCAGCAGGGCCGGCACCAGCAGGCCGATCATCTCGGGGCGCTTGAACACCGGTGCGCCGGGCACGAGTTGGGTCGCCCCGGGGGCGGGCGCGGCCGGGGGCAGGGCCTTCACCTTGTTGTAGGCGAAGATGTTGCGGACCAGCGCGACGCTGCTGAACAGCCAGGAGCTGTAGCCCCACCAGCCGCGGACCATGGTCTTCGCGGACATGTCCCGCATCACCGCGGTACCGCAGGTGTGGCAGAACGGGCCGCGGGTCTTGAGGAACTGCATCACCAGGACCATGCCGCGGTGGCCGTGGAAGGTCGTCTCCACGGCGGGGAAGCCCCCGCAGAACCGGCAGGTCGGCCCGCCGTCGTAGACCGGCTGCGGCTGCCCGTACGGGGACTGCTGCGGCTGCCCGTACGGCTGCTGCCCATAGGCCGGTTGCCCGTAGGGCTGCTGTCCGTATGGGGGTTGGCCATATTGCGGCGGCTGCTGCGGGTAGCCGTACTGCGGCGGCTGGGGCTGCTGCGGCGGGGCGTACCCCTGCGCCGGGGCGGGCGGGGCGGCGTAGGCCTGCGGGGGCGGGTAGCCCTGCGGCTGTCCGTACCCGGGTTGTCCGTGGGGGGACTGCTGCGGCGGGACCGCGGCGGGCTGCTGTCCGTACGGGCCGGGCTGCTGCGGGTACGGGTTCCCCCCGTACGGGTTGCCCGGGGCGGGCGGGGGCGGCGTGGCCATGGTGGGACCTCGGTGGTCGGTGGACGAGCGATGTCCTGCGCACGCTACCGTCCGGGCCCGGGGCCCGTGCCGCTGAGGGAGGATCAGCGGTCCGCTGTGGCCGACCGGTTACCCGGGCGGCGGTCCGACCGGGGGGACGGGGTCGGCCAAAGGGGGCGAAGAGGACGGATGGCGCAGGGTCAGCCCGTAGCCGACCGCGGTGGCGGCGTAGAGCACCGCGGAGCCGACCACCACCACCGGCGAGCGTCCGCTGTCCGGCATCAGCAGGGCGGCGACGGTGGCCGCCGCCACCAGCGCACTGTTGAAGAGGACGTCGTAGACGGCGAAGACCCGGCCGCGGTAGGCGTCCTCGACCGAGGTCTGCACCACGGTGTCGGCGCTGATCTTGATGCTCTGCGAGACCAGGCCGAGCAGGAACGCGGCGGTGATGATCGGCACCGGTGCGAAGGTGAGGCCGAGCGCCGGGGTGAGCACCGCGGCCAGTGCCGAGCAGAGCACCAGCCAGCCGGGGACGCCGGTGCGCCGGGTGGCCCAGGGGGTGAGCACCGCGGCGGCGAAGATCCCGGCGCCGGAGGCGGCCAGGGCGAGGCCCAGCCAGCGGATGCCCGCCGCCTGGTCGTCGGGGGCGGCGAAGGTGTTCCGGCAGAGCATCAGCAGCAGCACCAGCAGCAGCCCATAGCAGAAGCGGCACACCGTCACCGCGGCCAGCGCGTAGGTGGCCGCACGGCAGGCGCGGACCAGGTGGCGCAGCCCGGTGACCAGTCCGCGCACGGTCTGCGCCAGCACGGTCCGGATCGGCTCGGGGGACTGCTTGCCGCGGTCGGGGCCGAGCAGACCGGGGGCCATGGCGGCGGCGGCGAGCGCGGCGCAGCCGTAGCCGAGGGCGGCCAGCACCAGCAGTGCGGAGTTGGCGACCGGTCCGCCGGGGAGGAACAGCCGCACCACGAAGCCGGATCCGCCGCCGACGGTGCTGGCGACGGTGCCCAGGGTGGGTGCGAGCGCGTTCCCGGTGACCAGCAGCCCGGCGGGGACGACCTGCGGCAGCGCGGCCGAGAGCCCGGCCAGGATGAACCGGTTGACCCCGGTGACCAGCAGCGCCGCGGCGAAGAAGACCGGGGTGGGGACGCGCATCAGCACCAGCACGGCGGTGCCGAGGCAGAGCAGCAGCCGGACCAGGTTTCCGTACAGCAGGATCTGCCGTCGGCGCCAGCGGTCGAGCAGCGGTCCGGCGAACGGCCCGAACAGGCAGAACGGCAGCAGCATCACCGCGAAGGCGGAGGCGATGGCGCCGGGGGTGGGCTGACGCTCGGGCGAGAAGACCACATAGGAGGCCAGCGAGACCTGGAAGACGCCGTCGGACAGCTGGGACAGCAGCCGGGTGCGCAGCAGCCGCCGGAAGTCCGGCAGGCGGAACAGGGCCGCGGCGCTGCCCTGGGGGGCGGACGCACCGCGGATGATCGACACCTGCACAGAGTAGCGATCACGGCGCGGGTTTCACGTGAAACGTCGTCGTGTGAGACGTCGTCGGGCGAAACGCTGTCGCGGGCCGGGGGCGGTGCCGGGCAGGATGGCCGGCATGTCCGATCCGTTCGATGACCGCTCCGTGCCGCACCCGGTCCCGCCGGGCGCGTACCCCCTGTTGGAGGCGGCTCTCGCGCTGCTCAACCGCGATCTCGCGGCGACCCTGCCGGAGCAGCTGCCGCTGCGGCTGCTGCTCCAGTCCCCCTGGGCCGACGAGCCGGAGACCGTCTGTGTCGCCCTGGCCGACGGCGAGTGGCACGGCAACCCCCTGGACCCGGACCAGCTGCGGGATGCCGACGCCGCGCTGGCGGCGATCGCCGACGCGGCACAGGAGACCGTCACCGAGCGGCTCTGGCAGGCGTGGCCGGTCTGCACCGAGCACGCGCTCGGGATGCACCCGGGCGAGGCGGACGGGCGGCTGGTCTGGTGCTGCTCGGGTCAGCGGCTGCGCCGCGGCCCGGCCCATGTCCGGGCGGCCGTGGGCGAGTTGGACACGCTGATCCGCCCGCACCGCCCCAACCGCAAGCGGCGGCACCGGAGCTGACGGGGACGCCGTCCCGTGTTCCGCCAGAACGACGGCGAGCCGCCCGTGCGATCTGCTCGCACGGGCGGCTCGGGTGACGCGACTGCGACTGCGTCCGCAGGTCGGGTCAGCGCTCGACCTCGCCGCGGATGAACTTCTCCACGTTGTCGCGGGCCTCGTCGTCGAAGTACTGCACCGGCGGGGACTTCATCAGGTAGGAGGACGCCGACAGGATCGGGCCGCCGATGCCGCGGTCCTTGGCGATCTTCGCCGCGCGGACCGCGTCGATGATGACGCCGGCCGAGTTCGGGGAGTCCCACACCTCGAGCTTGTACTCCAGGTTCAGCGGCACGTCGCCGAAGGCACGGCCCTCGAGGCGGACGTAGGCCCACTTGCGGTCGTCCAGCCACGGCACGTAGTCCGACGGGCCGATGTGGACGTTGCGGGCGCCCAGGTCGCGGTCCACGATCTGCGAGGTGACCGACTGGGTCTTGGAGATCTTCTTGGACTCCAGGCGGTCGCGCTCCAGCATGTTCTTGAAGTCCATGTTGCCGCCGACGTTCAGCTGCAGGGTGCGCTCCAGCAGGACGCCGCGGTCCTCGAACAGCTTCGCCATCACGCGGTGCGTGATGGTCGCGCCGACCTGGGACTTGATGTCGTCGCCGACGATCGGGACACCGGCCTCGGTGAACTTGTCGGCCCACTCCTTGGTGCCGGCGATGAAGACCGGGAGGGCGTTGACGAAGGCGACCTTGGCGTCGATGGCGCACTGGGCGTAGAACTTCGCCGCGGCCTCGGAACCGACCGGGAGGTAGCAGACCAGGACGTCGATCTTGCGGTCCTTGAGGACCTGCACGACGTCGACGGCCTCCTCGGAGGACTCCTCGATGGTCTCGCGGTAGTACTTGCCGAGGCCGTCCAGGGTGTGGCCGCGCTGGACGGAGACACCGGTGGCCGGCACGTCGCAGATCTTGATGGTGTTGTTCTCGCTGGCGCCGATGGCGTCGGCCAGGTCGAGGCCGACCTTCTTGGCGTCCACGTCGAACGCGGCGTGGAACTCCACGTCGCGGACGTGGTAGTCACCGAACTGCACGTGCATGAGACCGGGCACGCGGCTGTTCGGATCGGCGTCCTTGTAGTACTCGACGCCCTGGACAAGCGAGGCGGCGCAGTTGCCCACACCTACGATGGCTACGCGAACCGAACTCATTCCGGTTGCTCCTCTGGTTGATCGTGTTGGAAACATGCATGCGATACGTGAGTGCGGTACGTCCATGTGCTGGCGGCGGTCCCCCGACCACCCGCGTCCGCGGTCCCGCGCTGGGTTCAGCGCTCCTGGGGGGAGCGCCCCGGGCGGTCGGGCGGCGTTGCGGCGTTGTCCGCGGGCCGGTCCGTGCCGTCCGAAATCTGTGGGGTCGAACCGGGGTAAGCGCCTGGCGGCCCGGTGTCGGGGCGGCCCTCCGGCCGGCCGGTGCGGTTGGCCCGCTCGGTCTCGATCAGCTCGTTGAGCCAGCGGACCTCGCGCTCCACCGACTCCAGGCCGTGCCGCTGGAGCTCCAGGGTGTAGCCGTCGAGGCGCTCCCTGGTGCGGGCCAGTGAGGTGCGCATCCGCTCCATCCGCTCCTCCAGCCGGCTGCGGCGGCCTTCCAGGACGCGCATCCGCACGGCCCGGTCGGTCTGCCCGAAGAAGGCGAAGTGCACCCCGAAGTGCTCGTCCTCCCAGGCGTCCGGGCCCGAGTCGGCGAGCAGTTCCTCGAAGCGCTGCTTGCCCTCACCGGTGAGCCGGTAGACGATCTTCGACCGCTTGCCGTTGAGCGCCGTGGCCGGGATGTACTCGGTGTCGGGGTTGTCCTCGATCAGGAAGCCCTGGGCGACCAGCCCCTTGAGGCAGGGGTAGAGCGTGCCGTAGGAGAAGGCCCGGAAGGAACCAAGCAGCACGTTCAGACGTTTGCGCAGTTCGTAGCCGTGCATCGGGGCGTCATGGAGCAACCCGAGGACGGCGAACTCAAGGATGCCGGAGCGTCTGCTCACCCGCGGTCTCCTCCGTTCGTCGGTGCCGTCGTGCCACTGCTATGCCGCCTCGATGTATCGAGTCGATACATCGAGACGATATGCCGCGCGTGCCGTGGAAGCAAGAGGCGCCCCCGTGAAGGGGCTCACAGGTGGGTCGGAGGCCAACCTTTTCGCAACCTTCTCCAGGGGTTATGACCGGATTGCCCATGAACACCCGATTAGGTCCCTAGAACTGCTGCGTACTCTGTCGGCTATGCAGAAAGCCGGGAACCGATGTGGCACCAGGGACGTCCTTGTCCCCGGTGCAGTGCGGCCTCACCGGCCGGTGCCCCGGGGGACTCGCACGCAGGGCCTTGACGGCCCCGGTGCGGATCGGAAGTGGACCACCGCCTTCAGGTCGAACGGCCTGTCCGAGGAGCAGCTGGAAGCATGAGCGAACATCGGCGCAAACAGCAGTCGACCCCGGGAAGCACTCCCCCCGGCGCGCGGAGAGGGCCGCAGCAGGCCCCGCCCGGACGCCAGGGCACCCCGCCGCCGCGCCGGACCGCCGCGCCGCAGGGTTCGCGGTCCCAGGGCTTCTCCTCGGAGCCGCGACCTGCCCCCTCCGAACCCCGGCCGACCCGCGCCGAGATGCGCAGGAGCGCCCAGGGCAAGGGCGGCGGCGGTCGCCGGGCGACCGGCAGCGGACCCGCGGGCCCGGCCGGTCCCAGGCCGAAGCGCTTCCTCGACTACCCGCGCTGGGGCAAGAACGGGGTCCGGCGCTGGATCCCCTCGTTCAAGCAGATCCTCAGCGGCGCGCTGATCATGTTCGCGGCCGTGGTGGGCTTCGTCGGCTACGCCTACGCGACGACCGCGGTGCCGAAGGTCAACCCGTCCTCGGAGCAGCAGAACAACGTCTTCTACTGGGCCGACGGCACGGTGATGACGAAGACCGGCTCGGTCAACCGCCAGATCGTGCATATCCAGGACGTCCCCAAGGTGGTCCAAGAGGACTTCATGGCGGCCGAGGACGAGTCCTTCGAGACCAACAGCGGCATCGACCCGATGAGCATCCTGCGCGCCGTGAAGAACATGGCGACCGGCGGTGACATCCAGTCAGGATCGACCATCACCCAGCAGTGGGTGAAGAACAGCGTGCTGGCGAACACCCAGCAGACCCTCAGCCGGAAGTTCAAGGAGATCATCATCTCCGCGAAGATCGGCCGGGGCTACTACTCCAAGCCGCAGGTGATGGAGGGGTACCTCAACAGCAACTACTACGGGCGCGGCGCCAACGGCATCGAGGCCGCGGCACAGGCCTACTACGGCGTGCACGCAAGTCAGCTGACGCTCGCCCAGGGCGCGTTCATCGCGGCGACGGTCAACCAGCCCAGCTACTACCAGGACATCAGCACCGACAAGGGTGTCCAGGCGGCGGCGCTGGCCCGGTGGAACTACGTGCTGAACCGGATGGTGGCCAACAACTGGATGACCGCCGCCGACCGGGCCAAGCTGACGCCAGACAAGTTCCCGATGCCGAAGCCCTGGATCCGCAACGCCACGCTGACCGGCCAGATCGGCTACCTGGTCGACACCGCCACCAACTACGTGGAGCAGCACAGCACGCCGAAGGTCACCGACAGCGACTTCGCCGCGGGCGGCTTCCAGGTCTACACGACGTTCAAGAAGAGCGACGTCACCGCGCTGGCCGCCGCGGTGGACAAGGTCACCAAGGAGCACATCGACCCGAAGAAGCGTCCGAACTACGACAGCTTCTTCCAGACCGGCGCGGCCTCCATCGACCCGGGTTCCGGCGCCATCGTCTCGCTCTACGGCGGTCCGGGGCAGGACAAGGGGCATGACATCAACAACGCCAACAGCGCCGGTGTCCCGGTCGGGTCGACCTTCAAGCCGGTCGACATGGCCACCGCGCTGGAGAAGGGCGCGATCCTCACCCCGGGGTCGGACGTGCGGTCGCCGATCACCCCGGACAGCAAGTTCAACGGCAACAACCTGATCACCATCAGGAACCAGGCCGGTCAGTTGCTGACCAACCCGAACGGCTCGCTGTTCCACCAGCGGAACGACAACAACAACATGCCGGGGTTCATCACCCTCAGGACCGCGATGAACAACTCGGTCAACACGCCCTATGTCCAGCTGGGTGAGGATGTCGGCTACGCCAACGTCAAGGCCATGGCGGTCAGTCTGGGCCTGGGGTTCGACCCCAACGCCCTCAGCGGCGACACCGCCGGCTTCTTCATCGGAACGTCCACGCCGAGCGCGATCCGGATGGCGAACGTCTACGCCACCCTCGACAACGGCGGCACCTTCCACGAGCCGTACTCGGTCACCAAGGTGGTCAGGACCGGGACGGACCTGACCTCGCCGGTGCTGGCCAAGCCCACGTCGACGCCGGTGATGTCCCCCTCGACCGCCAACACGATCAACAGCATGCTGCAGGACGTGGTGAAGTACGGCACCGCCACCGCCGCCCAGGCCATCGGCCGTCCCGCGGCCGGCAAGACCGGTACCACCGACGACTACAAGTCGGCCTGGTTCATCGGCTACACCCCGCAGCTCGCCACCGCGGTCGCGATGTTCCGTGAGGACCCCAAGCACCCGGGCATGATGAGCATGGTCGGCACCGGCACCGGCCAGAAGACCACCTTCTACGGTGGCGCGCTGCCCACCGAGGTGTGGACCGACTACATGTCCGATGCCCTGAAGGGCCAGTCGGTCATGAACTTCCCGCCCGCGCCCAGCCTGCCCAAGGGCGCGAACGAGTCCGGTGCGCCGACGCCCACGCCGACGCCGACGAACACCGTCACGGCCACCACGGCGCCGCCCACCACGGCGCCGCCGACGGCGACCTCCACCCCGAGCAACCCGTTCCCGACGTCGACGCAGAGCTGCCTGGGCGTGGGCGGAATATTCTGCCCGCCCGACCCCAGCAGCACGGCGACCGACACGAGCGGCGCCTCACCGACACCCTCACGGTCCAAGAAGGGACAAGGGAGCAGCAGCGGCGGAACCGGCTTCCTGGGCTGAAGCCCGCCGGTCCCGGCCCGATCCGGCCGGGACCGGCCGGTACGGCGGCCCCGGCCCGCCGCCTGCCTTCGGGCAGGCCGCGGGACGGGGCCTTCGCCGTCCCGCTGTCCCGCCGCCCGAGCCTGTTCCGGGCCCGGTCTCGGCCCCCGAAGCGAACCGAACCCGGCCCCGACCCGGACCGAACCCGCCGGGTGCCGGGCCGGCACCCAGGGTCGTGCGGCAGGATGTCCGGCATGACGTCGAGCGAGCATGACGAGGCCGCGGACACCCCGGCCCACCCGGGGGCCGGTCAGGCCGCCGCACCGGAGGGCGGAACGACCGTGTCGACCCTTTCCCCGCCCCCCGAGGACACCGTCGTGGTCCCCGCCGACGAGGACCCGGTCGCCGCCGCGGGCAGCGAGGTCCTCGGCGGGGCCCCCGGCCGCCGAGCGCTGCTCGGCGTCAGCTGGTGGACCGCGGCGCGGGTGCTCGCGGTGTGCACGATCGTCGTCTTCGCGCTCGGCATGGTGCAGAAGGTCCCCTGCTACAACAGCGGCTGGTTCTTCGGCACCACCGCGCAGTACGACCACGCCTGCTACAGCGACATCCCGCACATGTTCTCGCTGCGCGGCTTCTCCACCGGCACGATCCCCTACCTGGACCGGATCCCCGGCGCGACCGACATCCACATGCAGTACCTGGAGTACCCGGTGCTGGCCGGGCTGTTCATGTGGTTCGCGGCCTGGCTCACCCCGTCCGGCGGCAGCGACATGCACCGCGAGCAGGTCTACTGGCTGCTCAACTCCGGGATGCTGATGATCTGCGCGGTGGTCGCGGTGGTCGCGGTGATGCGCACCCACCGCCGCCGTCCCTGGGACGCGCTGCTGTTCGCGCTGGCGCCGGTGCTCGCGCTGGACGGGACCGTCAACTGGGACCTGCTGGCGGTCGCGGTCACCTCGCTCGCGCTGGCCTGCTGGGCCAACCGCCGGGTGGTCTGGGCCGGGGCCCTGCTCGGGCTGGCCGCCTCGGCGAAGTTCTACCCGCTGCTGCTGCTCCTGCCGCTGCTGGCGCTGTGCTGGCGGGCGGGCAGGCTGCGCGAGTTCGGGCAGGCGATGGCGGCCGCGGCGGGCGCCTGGCTGGTGCTGAACCTGCCGTTCATGCTGCTCCACTTCAGCGGCTGGGCCACCTTCTGGACCTACAACGTGAACCGCGGCGTGGACTACGGCTCGTTCTGGCTGATCCTGTCCCAGAACGGGGTGGTCAGCTGGTCGACCACGACCGTGAACATCGTCATCCTGCTGCTGATGGCGCTGTGCGCGCTGGGCGTCTCCTGGCTGGCGCTCGGCGCCCAGCGCAGGCCGCGGCTGGCGCAGTTGGCCTTCCTGATCGTCGCCGCCTTCGTGCTGACCGGCAAGGTCTACTCGCCGCAGTACGTGCTGTGGCTGGTGCCGCTGGCCGCGCTGGCGCGTCCGCGCTGGCGCGACTTCCTGGTCTGGCAGGCCTGCGAGGTGCTGTACTTCCTGGCGATCTGGTTCAACTTCGCCTACTCCACCAGCCCGCACCAGAAGGGCCTGCCGCCGGACTGGTACCACGCGGCGATCGTGGTCCACATCCTCGGCGTGCTCTACCTGTGTGTCATGGTCATCCGGGACGTGCTGATGCCGGAGTTCGACGTGGTCCGCTGGGACGGCAGTGACGACCCGTCAGGAGGGGTCCTGGACAGGCAAGATGACGCTTTCAGCGTTGCCGACGAGGGCCATTGGGGGCCCAAGTACGCTGATTCCAGCGCTGGTTGAGCCTGTGGATAAAACACCGTCGTCCTGTGGACAAGGAGTTGTCCACAGGCCGACGGGCGTTCGGTTCAGCTGGGCCCGACCCGGTCCGGATCAGTCGCGGTCGGCGATCCGGTCGAACAGGGTGGTGGTGTGCCGCAGCGTCGCCTTCAGCTCCTCGCCCGGCTGCGGCGGGGCGATCTCGCCGGGCAGCCACAGCAGCGAGACCTGCATGTGCGGCGGCTCGGCGAAGGCGAGCTTGGCCCCGTTCCAGCTGAACGGTGACGGGGTGCGGTTCAGCGTGGCCAGCCCGGCCCTGGCCAGGTTCTTGGCGCGGGGGGTGAGGCCGGTGAGGTTCTTCGGGGCTTCCAGGCCCACCCCGTGCGCGGTGCCGCCCGCGACCACCAGCAGGTGTCCGTCCACTCCGGCCCGGTGCTGCCGGTAGCCGTAGCGGTCGCCCTTGGCCAGCGGGTGGACGTCCATGACCGTGCCCCGGCTCTCCAGCGCGCCGTGGTCGCCCAGCCACAGCTGGGTGCCGATCCTGGCCCTGAAGTGCACGTCCGGGTAGCGCCTGGACAGCTCGGCGACCTCCGGCGGGCGCAGGTGGCTGACGAACATCCGGCGCACCGGCAGCCCGGCCGCGCGCAGCCGGTCCACCCAGGCGACGGTCTCGCCCAGCGGGTCGACCCCCTCCGGGCGGTCCATCGGCAGGTGCACCGCGAAGCCCTCGACCCGGACGTCGTCGATCGCGGCCCGCAGCTTGCCCAGCTCGTCGGGGGTGACCCCGTGCCGGCGCATGCTGGTCATGCACTCGATGATGACCCGGCCGCCGACCAGGCCGCGGACGCCCTCGATCGAGCCGACCGTGCGGATCACCCGCTGCGGCAGCGGCACCGTGTCCTCGCGGATCCGGTACGGGGTGAGCACGATCAGGTCCTTGCCGAAGTAGTCCTTCAGCTCGGCCGCCTCGTAGGAGGTGCCGACCGCGAGTACGTCGGCGCCGAGCCGGACCGCCTCCTCGGCCAGCCGGAGGTTGCGGAAGCCGTAGCCGTTGCCCTTCGCCACCGGGACCAGGCCGGGGAAGGCGTCCACGACGGAGCGCTGGTGGGCACGCCAGCGCGGGGTGTCCACGTACAGGGTGAGCGCCATGGGGGGTGGTGTGCCTTCCGTGCTCGGATGGGAGGAGGACTGGTGTTCTAGCGGCGATTCATGTACATGTCGAGAGCCTTGTGCAGCAGCTTGTTCAGCGGGAAGTCCCACTCGCCGAGGTACTCGGCCGCCTGGCCGCCGGTGCCCACCTTGAACCGGATCAGGCCGAACAGGTGGTCGTCCTCGTCCAGGGTGTCGCTGATGCCGCGCAGGTCGTAGACGGTCGCGCCGAGCGCGTAGGCGTCGCGCAGCATCCGCCACTGGATGGCGTTGTTGGGCTGCACCTCGCGCTTGTGCACGGTGGACGCGCCGTAGGAGTACCAGACGTGGCCGCCGACCGTGATCATGGTGGTGCCGGCCAGCGCGTCGCCCTCGTGGTACGCCAGGTACAGGCGCATCCGATTGGGGTCCTCGCTGGTCAGGGCCTTCCACTGGCGCTGGAAGTAGGACAGCGGGCGGGGGATGAAGTGGTCCCGCTCGGCGGTCTCCAGGTAGAGCTGGTGGAACACCGGCAGGTCGTCGTAGCCGCCCTGGACGATCTCCACGCCGGCCTTCTCGGCCTTCTTGATGTTCCGCCGCCACAGCTGGTTGAAGCCCTTGAGGATGTCCTCGGGCGAGCGGTTGGCCAGCGGCACCTGGTAGACGTAGCGCGGCTGGACGTCGCCGAAGCCGGCCCCGGCGTCCTCGCCCTGCTGCCAGCCGAGCCGGCGCAGCCGGTCGGCGGTGTCGATGGCGCGCGGCTCGTACCAGTCGGCCTCGACGTCGCGGAGCCGCTTGGCCTCCTTGCCGGCGATGGCGCTCTTGATCGTCTCGGCCTGCCAGCGGCGGATTATCACCGGCGGGCCCATCTTGACGGTGAACGCGCCCTGCCCCTTGAGGTGGTCCAGCATCGGCTGCAGCCAGCGCTCCAGGTTCGGGTCGAACCAGTCGATCACCGGGCCCTCGGGCAGGTAGGCCAGGTAGCGCTTCACCTTGGGGATCTGCCGGTACAGCACCAGGCCCGCGCCGACCACCGTCCCCCGGTCGTCGAACCAGCCGATGCTCTCCGAGCGCCACTCGGCCTTGACGTCGCCCCAGGAGGGGACCTGCATATGGCTCGCGGAGGGCAGGGTCCGGATGAAGGCCAGGTGCTCCTCCCGGCTGATGGTCCTCAGGCGCAGGCTCATGGTGGGGGTGCTCCTCGGGCTTCAGTTCGCGTCAGACGGGAACTCTACTGCCCAGGTGGAGCACCCCCATAGGGACGCCACTAGCGGGATGTCGCCGCAGTCCCGGCCACAGGCCCGGCCGCAGCCCCGGCACAGGACAGGCGGGGCGTCACCACAGGCCGCCGTGGGCGAGTCCGATGCCCAGGCCGACCGCGGCCACCACCCCGGCGCAGACCAGGACGAAGCGCTCGGCGGTGGTCACCGAGAGGTACTGGCCGACGGCCCCGGTGACGATCCCGGCGAGGCCGGTCCAGGACGCCACCATGTGCAGTCCGCGGAACGCGCAGGTGGAGATGGCGACCAGGGCCAGGACCATGGTGACCGCGGCCAGGGTGTCCTGCAGCGGGTGCGTCTTCACCCCGTCGGTGTGGCGGCTGAGCCCGGGGCCGTAGGGGGACATCGGGGCGAGCGAGGGCAGCGGGGAGGGAAGCTGTCCCTGGGGTTGTGAGGAACCGAACGAGTGAGCCATCAGACCCGCCTCCTTGGGGAGGAATCGTCGGGGCCGCAGGCCGGGGTCGGCCGTACGGCCTCGGGCGGGCGCACCCTAGCGTGACCCCTACCCGATGTGTACAGATTGCGTCGGTAGGGGGGTGGATGACAAGAGCCCGTTCGGGTGCCTGTAGGCTGGACCGTCTGCACCGGTGTGGCGCGGCTGTTTGTCAGTGCCGCCCGCTACCGTTGCGACGCGTTCAAAACCCTCCTGCCACGGAAAGACCGTGGCCGCTGAGTCCAGAGGAGGTGGGTTCCACATGCGTCATTACGAGGTCATGGTGATCCTCGACCCTGAGGTCGAGGAGCGCGCTGTCTCCCCCCTGATCGAGAACTTCCTCAATGTCGTCCGCACCGGCGGCGGCAACGTGGAGAAGGTCGACACCTGGGGCCGTCGTCGCCTGTCGTACGAGATCAACAAGAAGTCCGAGGGCATCTACTCGGTGATCGACCTCAAGGCCGAGCCTGCGGTCGTCAAGGAGCTCGACCGGCAGCTCAACCTGAGCGAGCAGGTCCTCCGCACCAAGGTGCTCCGCCCGGACACCCACTGAGGCTCCTCCAAGTGCCCCGCGTCCAGTGAGGCACTGCACCGCCCGGCCGTCCGTACGGTCGACGCGGTGAGCACTGCTCTTTGAACGGAACCGCTCCCACCGAGAGGTCGAACACCACCATGGCAGGCGACACCGTCATCACCCTTGTCGGCAACCTTGTCGACGACCCCGAGCTGCGTTTCACGCCTTCGGGTGCGGCCGTCGCGAAGTTCCGCATCGCGTCCACTCCTCGTACGTTCGACCGGCAGACCAACGAGTGGAAGGACGGCGAGAGCCTCTTCCTCACGTGCAACGTCTGGCGGCAGCCGGCGGAGAACTGCGCTGAGACGCTGCAGCGCGGTATGCGCGTCATCGTCCAGGGCCGTCTGCGCCAGCGCACGTACGACACCAAAGAGGGCGAGAAGCGGACCGTCTACGAGGTCGAGGTCGACGAGGTCGGCCCGTCGCTGCTCCGCGCCACCGCGAAGGTCACCAAGGCCCAGCGGACCGGCGGTCAGGGCGGCACGGGTGGCGGCTTCGGCGGCAACTCCGGTGGCGGCGGCGGGTTCGGCGGTGGCGGCCAGCAGGGCGGGAACGGCGGCGGCTGGGGTTCGCAGAACTCCGGCGGCGGCCAGTCCGGCCCGTCCGACGACCCCTGGGCGACCAGTGCCCCGGCGGGCGGCGGACAGCAGGGCAACTCCGGTGGCGGCAACGGCGGCGGCTGGGGTTCCCCGGCCGGCGGCGGTGGCGGCTTCTCGGACGAGCCTCCGTTCTAGTCCCTCCCGGACGACAGCAGTGTGCTGGGCCCGGTCCCCTCGGGGTACGGCCCGCTCAGACTTGATCCCGTGCGACCCGGTCGTGTGAACAACGGCCGGATCGTGAACACCAGTTAGTGGAGTACATGATGGCGAAGCCGCCTGTACGCAAGCCTAAGAAGAAGGTTTGCGTCTTCTGCAAGGACAAGATCTCCTACGTCGACTACAAGGACACGAACCTGCTTCGCAAGTTCATCTCCGACCGTGGGAAGATCCGCGCCCGCCGGGTCACCGGCAACTGCACCCAGCACCAGCGCGACGTGGCCACGGCTGTGAAGAACAGCCGCGAGGTCGCTCTGCTGCCCTACACCTCGACCGCTCGCTGAATAGGAGGGTGACCGAACAATGAAGATCATCCTCACGAACGAGGTCTCGGGCCTCGGGACCGCCGGCGACATCGTCGAGGTCAAGGACGGTTACGCCCGCAACTACCTGGTTCCGCGTGGCTTCGCCATCCGCTGGACCAAGGGCGGGCAGAAGGACGTGGACGCGATCCGTCGCGCCCGCAAGATCCACGAGATCCAGACCCTTGAGCAGGCCAACGAGGTCAAGGGCAAGCTGGAGGGTCTGAACGTCAAGCTCGCCGTGCGCGCGGGCGACGCGGGCCGTCTCTTCGGCTCCGTCACCCCGAGCGACGTCGTCGCGGCCATCAAGGCCGTCGACGGTCCGCTCGTGGACAAGCGCCGGGTCGAGATCGGTTCGCCGATCAAGACCACGGGTGCGCACACCGTCACCGTCAAGCTGCTGTCCGACGTGGTCGCCAAGATCAACGTCGACGTCGTCGCTGCCTGACCTGACGTTTCGCTGTAGTCGGAAGGCCGGTCCCTCACGGGGGGACCGGCCTTCCGGCGTCTCCGCCGGGGGGGCCGTTCGGGCCCGTACCGCGTCCGCCGGAGGTTCGTTCAGGCCCGTACCGCGTCCGCCGGGGGGCCGTTCAGGCCCGTACCGCGCCGGTGACCAGCCAGGCCCCGGTGCGGGCGCGCAGGGTGAGGAACAGCAGCCGGACCACCATGCACAGGGTAATCGCCCACCACAGCGCGTCCAGGCCGCCGCCGCCGACGGTCAGCGCCACCGGCGCGTACACGGCCAGCGTCGCGACCATCGCCCAGGCCAGGTACGGGCCGTCGCCCGCGCCCATCAGCACCCCGTCCAGCACGAAGACCACGCCGCAGACCGGCTGGCCCAGCGCGGCGATCAGCAGCACCGAGCCCAACTGCCCGCGCACCGCCGGGTCCGCGGTGAACAGCGGCAGGTAGAGCGGGCGGGCCAGCAGCAGCAGGCCGCCGAGGACGACGCCGGAGCCGATCCCCCACTCGACCATCCGCCGGGTCGCGGCCCGCGCGCCCGGGATGTCGTCCGCGCCCAGGTAGCGGCCGATGATGGCCTGCCCGGCGATGGCGATGGCGTCCAGGGCGAAGGCCAGGAAGCTCCACAGCGCCATCGCGACCTGCTGCGCGGCCAGGTCGGTGTTGCCGAGGCCGGCCGTGACGCCGGTCGCGATCAGCAGCACCGCGCGCAGGCTGAGCGTGCGCACCAGCAGCGGCGCACCCGCGGTGGCGCAGGCCCGGATGCCCGCCGGGTCCGGGCGCAGCCGGGCGCCGGTCCTCCGCGCGCCGCGGAGCACGACGGTCGCGTACGCGGCGGCCATGCCCCACTGCGCCAGCACCGTGCCCAGCGCGGACCCGGCGATGCCCAGGCCCGCGCCGAACACCAGCACCAGGTTGAGCAGCAGGTTGCCGCCGAATCCGGCGACGGCGACGACCAGCGGGGTGCGGGTGTCCTGCAGCCCGCGCAGGACGCCGGTCGCGGCGAGGACGGTCAGCATCGCCGGGATGCCCAGGGCGCTGATCCGCAGGTAGTCGACGGCGTAGGCGGTGGCGCTGGGGGAGGCGCCGAACAGCCGGACCAGCTGCGGGGCCAGCGCGAGCGCCCCGGCGACCACCGGCACGGACAGCAGCAGCGCCAGCCAGATCCCGTCGATGCCCTGCTGCACGGCGGCCCGGCGGTCGCCGGAGCCGACCCGTCGGGCCACCGCGGCGGTAGTGGCGTAGGCGAGGAAGACGAACACGTTGACCAGGGTGGCGAGCAGCGCGGCGGCGACGCCGAGACCGGCCAGCTGGGCGGTGCCCAGGTGGCCGACGATGGCGGAGTCGGCCATCAGGAACAGCGGCTCGGCGATGAGGGCGCCGAAGGCGGGGAGGGCGAGGGCGAGGATCTCCCGGTCGTGGCGGGTCCGTGGCCGGGTCTTGGTCCGAGACCGGGTTCGCGCGCGGGTGCCGGTGCGGTCGGGGCGGTCGCCGGGGCGGGGTTCCGGGTCGTGGCTGGGGCGGGGTCCGGGGTCGGGTCGGGGCCCTGCCGGGCTGGTGGGGGAGGTCGATCGCATGAGTCCTACCGTAGTCATCCACAGGTAATGACTGCCTGCTGGGTTGAGCTATTACACCATGGTGCCCCCGCCGGATGGGTGGACGGTTTGGGTGGTGATCTTCACGCCACGTGTGAAATTTTTCTCGTGCACAGGTGGCGGATTGAATCGCCGCAGTTCAGAGCGTTGACGCCATAAGGATCTTCGGGTTATCCACAGACTGTCCCCCGACCCGTACACAGCTTGGGGTCAGTTCTCCACAGCCGAAGGACCTTCATCCACATGGCCTGTGGATAACCATCTTGGCCGATGGGCTGCTCCCCCCTTAGCGTGGGCGTTCTGTCGACGCGCCGCACCCGCGCGCTGGCGTCCCCGTGTCAGTGGGGTGCCGTATAGAAGAGGGTGGCGCGCCAGTCCGCTCCGGACTCCTGCGCAAGGATGTACCGCAGGGTTCGGCGCAACGGGAGGCACGGCGTGGAGGGCATCGACCAGGGGAGCCGAAAGGCCTCCTTCCGAGGGGGATCCTGCTGATGAGCGACGTCCCGTACGACGAGCACGAGGTCCCCCCGCCGGACGACGAGTGGCCCCCGCCGCCGAGCGAGGGGCCGGGCGACCGGCTGCCCTTCAACCGGGGGAAGGGGCAGGACGGCGGGGGTCGCGGCGGTAGCGGGGGCGGTCGGAGCGGGGGGTCCGGCGGTTCGGGCGGCTCCGGCTCCGGTTCGGGTGGCTCGGGCGGCGGGTCCGGTTCGGGCTCCGGCTTCGGCGGCAACCAGGCGGACCGTTCCTCCTACGCCGGTGCGGGCCGGGGCGGCGCCTCCGGCGGCGACCCCTCGTACGAGCGGGTCCCCCCGCAGGACCTCGCGGCGGAGCAGTCGGTCCTCGGCGGCATGCTGCTGTCCAAGGACGCCATCGCCGACGTGGTCGAGGTGCTCAAGCCCGCCGACTACTACCGTCCGGCGCACGAGCTGATCCACAGCGCCATCCTGGACCTCTACGCGCGCGGTGAACCGGCCGACCCGATCACGGTCGCCAGCGAGCTGGTCAAGCGCGGCGAGATCACCCGGGTCGGCGGCCCGTCCTACCTGCACACCCTGGTCAACTCCGTGCCCACGGCGGCCAACGCCGAGTACTACGCGGAGATCGTGCACGAGCGCGCGGTGCTGCGCCGGCTGGTCGAGGCCGGGACCAGGATCGCCCAGATGGGATACGCCGCCGAGGGAGACGTCGACGAGATCGTCAACGCCGCGCAGGCCGAGATCTACGCCGTCACCGAGCAGCGCACCAACGAGGACTACGCCCCGCTGGGCGACATCATGGAGGGTGCCCTCGACGAGATCGAGTCCATCGGCTCGCGCAGCGGGCAGATGTCCGGAGTCCCCACCGGCTTCGCCGACCTCGACTCGCTCACCAACGGCCTCCATCCGGGCCAGATGATCGTCGTCGCGGCCCGGCCCGCGATGGGCAAGTGCGTGGCCGCCACGACGACCCTGACGGAGGCGGGCACCGGGGAACGGATCACCGTGGCCGACTTCGTCCGCCGGGGCCGGGCCGGTGAGCACCTGGAGGTGCACACGCTGGACGACGCCTGGAGGCTCCGGGCGGTACGACCCTCGGACTTCCTGCACAACGGGCGCCGGGCGGTGCTGACCCTGGCCACCCAGTTGGGCAGAAGCATCACCGCGACCGGGAACCACCCGTTCCGTACCCTGCGCGGCTGGGTCCCGCTGGAGGAGCTGAAGGCCGGCGACCGCATCGCCGTCGCGCGGAGCCTGCCCTGCGTGCCCTCGGCGGAACTGCCCAGTCCCCTGGTCGCCCTGACCGGGTACCTGCTCGGCGGCGGCGGCGGCCTCCGCGGCGACGGCCTGCTCGGTGACGGCGGGGTGCTCGGTGACGGCGGCGTGCTCGGCGGCGGCCTCCGCGGGCGGGCCCCGCAGCTGACCGCCTGCAACGAGGCGGTGCGGGCCGACGTGACGCGCTGGGCGGAGGAGGCGCTGCCGCGGGTCCACCCGGGCGTCGACCGCGCCTGCGGTGACCCGCTCACCGAACGTCTGCGGGAGTGGGGGCTGCTGGGGACGGACAGTCGCACCGCGTTCGTCCCCGAGGTCTTCTTCCGGCTCCCCGAGCATCAGATCGCCCTCTTCCTGTCCCGCCTCTACGCGACGGACGGCTGGGCCTCGGTCTCCGAGTCGGGCGACCAGCCGCAGATCGGCTACCGCTCGGTCAGCGAGCGCCTGGCGAAGGACGTTGCCCATCTGCTGCTGCGGTTGGGCATCGTGGCCAAGGTGGTCCGTCGTCGCACCGACGCCTATCGGGGGTCGCGGCGTCCCGCCTTCCAGGTGCTGGTCGACGACCTCGACCAGATCCGCACCTTCGCGGCGCGGGTCGGCATCTTCTCCCAGGAGTGCGAGGTCGAGGCAGTCCTGGCGGCCTGCGGCGAACGGGTCGACCTGCCCGACCTCGACCGGCCCGAACTCGGCCCCGACCTGGTCCCCGCAGAGGTCTGGGACCTGATCAAGGCCGAGAAGGGCGACCGCAGCTGGGCCGAGATCAATGCGCGGGCCGGGCGTCCGCACACCCACGACTGGCACGTCGGCCGCCAGGTCGGCCGGCATCGGCTGCTGGAGCTGGCGAAGGCCCTGGAGTCCCCCGCCCTGCTGGACATCGCGACCTCGGACGTCCAGTGGGACCGGGTCGAGTCCGTCGTCCCCGACGGGGAGGCCGAGGTCTACGACCTGACCGTGGACGGTACGCACAACTTCGTCGCCAACGACATCGTCGTGCACAACTCCACGCTCGCCCTGGACTTCGCCCGGTCCTGCTCGGTGAAGCACAAGATCCCGAGCGTCTTCTTCTCGCTGGAGATGGGGCGCAACGAGATCGCCATGCGCCTGCTCTCGGCGGAGGCGCGGGTCGCGCTGCACCACATGCGGTCGGGGAACATGACCGACGAGGACTGGACCCGACTGGCCCGGCGGATGCCGGAGTTGAACGACTCGCCGCTCTACATCGACGACTCCCCCAACCTGTCGATGATGGAGATCCGGGCCAAGTGCCGCCGGCTGAAGCAGCGCAACGACCTGCGCCTGGTCGTCATCGACTACCTCCAGCTGATGACCGGCGGCGGTGCGCGGCGGCCGGAGAGCCGGCAGCAGGAGGTCTCGGAGATGTCCCGAAACCTGAAGCTGCTCGCCAAGGAGCTCGAACTCCCGGTCATCGCACTGTCCCAGCTGAACCGCGGTCCCGAACAGCGCACGGACAAACGGCCGATGGTTTCCGACCTGCGTGAGTCGGGCTCGATCGAGCAGGACGCCGACATGGTCATCCTGCTGCACCGCGAGGACGCCTACGAGAAGGAGTCCCCCCGCGCGGGCGAGGCCGACCTCATCGTCGCCAAGCACCGCAACGGCCCCACCGCAACCATCACCGTCGCCTTCCAGGGCCACTACTCCCGCTTCGTGGACATGGCCCAGAGCTGAGCGTCACTCGTGTAGGTTCTCAAATCCCGTGCCATTTTCTCAGTCGCAATGTCATCTGACTGGCCGATCTGACACGGAATTGAGAATCGCAGGCCACTGCCATCACTCGCTCAGGTTGACGTGTGGGTCGGTGAGTTGCGGCGGAGCCGCGACCGGCTCGCCAAGCAGGGGGAGGTCGCCGAGCAGGCGGGAGAGAACGCGATCAGTGGATTGCTGCCTTTCTACGCTGGTGCCCACGTTCACTCGTTGGGGGACTCCGTTGCCAGTGGGATACCGCATCGTAGGCAGCCGTTCGCGTGGTCGTCCTGGCAGACGTAGCCGATGGCACCTTCCACGCACCATTCGGCGGCCTCCTCGGACAGCAGGTCGGGTCCGGTAAGGAGCAGTCGACGAAATTCCGTGGTGTCCGCAATGTCGGCCGGGCGGCTGGTGAACCACTCGTCGAACCAAGGCTCGTCCCGGTGCATGCGCCAGTGCACATTCTCCCGGTCGTCGACAGCCGTAAGGAACCGATCGACGATACGCCCCCAACTCGGAGCTCCGAACCAGCCGTTTTCGGACGCGCAGAAGTATTCGATCAGGGTTCGCAGGCCGAACTCCTTCTCGTGAAGGCAGTACCTTCGCCCCCATGAGATCGCGACCTGTGCCATCTCCGCGAGTTCTTCTCGCGGATCAACCTCGTGCGCCGGGTCGTCAGCGTTGTGGCAGGCCAGCCCGAGCTCGAGCACGGACTGCCCGGTCGGTAGAACCCGAGACGGGTTGACGATCGCGAGACCGACAGCGATCCAGTCGACATGGTCGAACGACAGCATCGAGCGCACGAGTCGGGTGGTTGCCACGTTGATCCGCATCATCGTGCCGTCGTGGAGCGGACTCATACCGGCATGCCAGTTCTCGACGGGTGTGTTGCGCCACACGGCGAGCGTGATGCGGGTGGCAGCCAGCCACAGCAGGGCATCGTCGTCAAGGTGCCCGAACCGCTTGGCACACTCCTGGGCCCCGTAGGGGATCAACTCTCCCGGTTTCGGCCACCTATGGCTGTCAGGCCCTTCAGGCGCGTACTCGTAGTCGCCGGCGTACTCGTCGAGGTTCTCGCTCAACTCGGCTGCGCTGTAAGCCTCGCTGTACTCGGAGCCGTCTGGCCCCTCGACGGTGTACATGTCGTGGGCCCACGAGACATACACGTCGCCCCAGAGCACGACGTCGTCGCACTCGATGGCGTTATCCGTCACAACCGGCCTGATGGTGATCGGCGCAGTACGCCCGTCGGTTCGCTCGCCGTCCTTCTTCGCCGCCCATGCGGTGATGACCCCGAGCGGCTTCGGAAGGAGAGGGCCGACTTTGGTGATGCTGAACGGCTCGTCGTCGTCATCGGTGTCGAACCGGCTGTTGACGAACGCGACCGCCTCGGAGGGAGTGCTGACGATGGACTGGGTACCACTCTCGTTGTCGACCACTCGCCACAACGCGCTGTTCTTCACGATGCTCTCCGATCGCGGTGAGTACACCCGGGGCGGGTGCGATGCGCCGGGTCGCTCGGCACTGAATCCAATTATGGGCTGATCAACCCGTCCGTAGTCCCGCAGGCGCTTGTCGGCGACGACGCTCGGGACGTTCATGTGCAACCTGCTTTTCGCGACCGCGGCGAAACAGCTGAGATCAGGGCCTGTCCGCAAGTTGGCTCTTCCAAGATTTTCGTAGCCGGTGATCGTTGCGGCGTCTTCCGGACGGTGGACGGCGGGAAGTGACAGGGTGGCTGCGTGTGTTGTCCGGATTGAGGACCTGCTGCCGCAGTTGGCCGCGGTGCGGGTGGACGCGGTCGTGGTGGAGGACGGGCTGCTGAGGATTACAGCCCGGACCAGGGATGATGCGGGTGCGGTATGTCCGGGCTGCGGCCGGGTCTCGGGCTGGGTGCACTCGCGGTATGTGCGGCATGTCGCGGACCAGGCGGTGGGCGGGTGTCCGGTGGTGGTCGACCTGTCGGTGCGACGCATGTACTGCGAGGAGCCGTCATGCCCGCGGCGGACGTTCGCCGAGCAGGTACCGGGACTGACGGAGCGTTATCAGCGGCGCACGCCCGCCCTTCGGCGGGTGGTGGAGGCGGTCGCGGTGGCGCTGGCCGGCTCGGCGGGAGCCCGGTTGCTGGCCGTGTTGGGCTGCGTGCTCTCCTGGGCCACGGTGCTCGACTGCCTGCTGCGCATCCCGCTGCCGAAGCCGCAGGTCCCGCGCGTGGTGGGGATCGACGAGTTCGCTCTGCGCAAGGGGCACCGCTATGCCACGGTCGTGGTCGACGCCGCCACCGGCAGGCGGGTGGACGTCCTGCCGGACCGGGCCACCGCCACCGTTGTAGCCTGGCTGCGCGAACACCCCCAGGTCCAGGTGGTCTGCCGTGACGGGGCCGGCGGCTTCGCCCGCGCGATCACCGACGCGGACCCGGGAATCGTGCAGGTCGCGGACCGCTGGCACCTGTGGCACAACCTCTGCGAGGCAGTCCTCAAAGAGGTCGCGGTCCACAGCTCGTGTTGGTCCAAGCTCGGCCCGCCGCTGCGCGAGGGCAAGCGCGCCGCCACCACCCGCGAACGCTGGCACCAGGTCCACGATCTGCTCGACCAGGGCGTCGGGCTGCTCGAATGCGCCCGCCGCCTGCACCTGCGCCTGAACACGGTCAACCGCTACGCGCGCCACACCGAACCCGAACGCATGGTCCGCGCACCCGCCTTCCGCCCCACCCTGGTCGACCCCTACCGCGACCACCTCCGTCGGCGCCGCGCCGAGGACCCGGCAGTGACGATGCCCCAACTCCTCGCCGAGATCCGCGAGCAGGGCTACCCCGGCAGCGCCAACCTCCTCATGCGCTACATCACCGAAGGCTGCGTCGAAGCCGACCACGCCACCCTATCCCCACGCCGCGCCGCCCGCCTCCTGCTCACCTGCCCCGACCACCTGCACGAAGACCAGCTCGTCCTGCGCGACCAGCTCACCTCGGCCTGCCCACAGATGACCGCACCGGCCACCGTCGTCCAAGACTTCGCCGTCCTTCTCACACCGGCACCCGGCAACGGCCATCTGCTCGAAAACTGGATCCGTCGCGGGCTGCAGGACGGCCTGCCCGTCCTCCGCTCGTTCGCCCGCGGCCTGCAGCGCGACCAGGCCGCAGTCGAAGCAGCCGTCACCCTGCCCTGGCACAACGGCCGCACCGAAGGCGTCAACCACAAGACCAAACTCATCAAACGCCAGACCTACGGCCGAGCCGGCTTCACCCTCCTCCGCCACCGCATCCTGCTCAACTGATCACCGGCTACGAAAATCTTGGAAGAGCCAAGGGATCCACAGACCCCTTTTTCAGGACTTCGATGCTCCTCTGCTGTTCGAGGTTCTGCCGGCGCAGGCGCCGAAGCTCCTCGCGCTCGGTGCTGGTCAACTCGCCTGGTCCGCCCTCGCCTCGGTCGGTCTGGTCCTGCTTGACCCAGGCCCGCAGGCCCTCCGGGCTCACGCCCAGGTCCCGGGCCACCTCGGTGACCGTCTTACTCGAGGAGCGCGCCAACGCCACGGCGTCCCGCTTGAACTCCCTCGAGTACCGCTTGCCCTGCTTGTTGCTCACCTGGCTCTACTTCCTCTGGAACCTCACGTCTCAGTCTCCAGGTGCCCAGGTCCACGGGGAAGCTTCAGAGAGGTCGAACGCGACTGGTTGATCGAGCAGTACGTCAACCAGCGTCGGACTCTGCCCGATCTCGCCCGCGAGCGAGGCATGAGCACCGCGAACATGGCCCGTTGGGCCAAGTTCCACGGCATCCCGCTGCGATCCCGTGGGGGAGCCAGCCACAACCAGACTCTTCGCGCTGCTGACGAAGTCCACCGGGCGCCGCGCATCCTCCGCCCGGCACTCCTCGGTCAAGGTGCCCGTGAACGCCTGAACCGATTCGCAACCGCTTCCGCCTACCCCAGCATCGGCGCGGCGGCGGCCGACCTCGGACACAACACATTCGCCCTCGTCGCACAGATCAACCGGATCGAACGAGAACTCGGCGAACCGCTGCTAGTCAGAGCCGAACGCGGCCGACCCATGGCGCTGACCCCCTTCGGGAGAAGAGTGCTCCGAGCCATTCGCACCCTTCAGGATGGTGCAGCGTCACGAAGAACGCCGCAGACCGCACTGGCCGCCTGAGGGGCCAGGTTCGATAGATTGGCAGTCGACACGAGAGAAGAGTTCGCATGGACTCCCGCATACCCCGCCTGCGGCGCAAGCTGGCCCAGATTCCCTTTGCCCAGCAGCGAAGCCACTCGTTCGGTGAGGAGAAGCACCAGTTCCGGCTCGCTCCGCCCCTGTCTGCAGTCCAGGTGACGCGCTTCGAGGCCGAGGCCCAGATCGAGCTGCCCGACGCCTATCGCGTGTTCCTCACCGAACTCGGCGGCAGCGGGGCTTCACCCTTCTACGGACTGTTGCCGCTGGACAGGTGCGAGCTGTTCACCATGAACCCGCAAGGGGAGCACGGCAACCTGCGGGGCTTCACAGCAACCGACCGAAGGAGGGCAGGGGGTGACCTCTTCCTGAACATCATCGAAGCCGGCTGCAGCGACCTCGTACTCCTCGGCATCACCGGACCGCTCACCGGGCGAATCCTCACCGGGAACAGTGATGGTTTCTGGGGACCCGACGTCTCCTCGGCCAGCGACTTCCTGGCCTGGTACGAACGGTGGCTCGACCACATGGCAGGCGGACGCGACAACCGGTCGATGGAGCTCACATCCCCTGCTGTACGGCAGCAACTGGCGGACCGCCTGGCCGCGCAACGCTCTGCCGCCAGAAGCGACTGACCGCCATGACTACATGGATCCGCTGCCACTGGGACGAAGAAGACGTCTGGTTCTACTTCGAAGTCGACGCTGAAGGCTGGGTTGCCCGGCAGGTCGAACTCCAGGGGCCAACTCGGACACCGATTGCGGCCGCCTCCCTCGCCGAATGGGAACAGACCTACGGCGAGGGCGACCTTGACGCATACGACAGCAGGTTCGGGATCACAGCCGAGCGGCCCATCTCAGAATGGGAAGGCCACAACCCCGAGCAACTCACCTCTGAGGAGTTCGAGGAAGTCTGGGGCCCAGCCCGTCGGCAGATCGCATCCCGGCCGCGCTGACCTCTCGGCCTCGCGGAGGCTCCTTGGCATCATCTCGACATGACCCCGACCCTTCCCCGCACCGTCCGAGCCGTCGACACCGCTCAGCTCCTGGACCTGGCGCAGGAGGCCGCCATGTACGGCTTCAGCCAGCGGCTCCCGGTTGACTGGCTCCAGGGGCACCTTGCCGCAGAGGCGACGCACTACTTGTTCCCGGTGCTCGTGCAGCGGTTGGGGCACCGTCCCGAGGTGCCGCTGCAGTGGAGGTGCCAGCAGTTGCTGACCGTCAGGACCGGCGAACAGATCTGGGGTCTGCTCGATGTCCTTCCGGTCTTGGTGAGCACACGGGACGTTCGTGGGCGGGCGAGCACGGACCGCGAGTGGGCATCTGTGCCGATCGAGGCCCTGACGGCTGCCTCCCCCTATCGGACGTTTCGCTGGTACCTGGGGCAGAAGCACTACTCCGGGCTGTACTGGTCGGCGACGATGGTGACCACGTCGTGTACGAGTCGCGGCTGGAGCTTGCCCGGCTGCTGCTGGCCGACTTCGACACCCGCGTAATGGGCATCATCTCGCAGCCCTTCCTGCTGACGACGCCCATCGAGCTATCGGCCACCGGACTTCCCGGAAGCACTCACGGCCTGGTTCACCGAGAACAAAGCGGTTCTCCGCGCCTGTGGGATCACTGCCGAGCTTCAGCACTCCCCGGAGGACGGTAGATCCAAGAGCAGTGCGTGGCTCACCGTCGAAGCCGGGACTCGGATCGTCCAGGTCACCGTCTGGCGCAGCGGTGAGGCCGAACTCGACTACGTGGACCTCGGGAGCGGTGACCACCGTCCCGAACACCGAGACCTCCGAACCGATCAGGAGCTCCGAGTTCTGCTTGAGTCCGCAGTCGACTGGATCATCCCCAGCCGGAGGGTGGCCCGCGACCGGGGCCTGTAATCCGCTTTTGCCGGGACCGGTCACCGCTGCGGTCACATCGCGGGCGTCGGGGCAGGGGTGGTGGGGCGGGTGGTGAGGGGGATTTCGCAGGTGGTGGAGAAGCCCTGGGACTCGACGCCGAGGGCGGTGTTGCTTCTGGTGGAGAAGTTGGCGAAGGCGATGAACGCGGTGAGTTCGACCAGCGCGGCCGGGCCGAGTCGGGCGAGGAGGCGGGCGGAGAGTTCGTCGGTGACGGTCGGCGGGGTGTTGGTCATCGCCTCGGCGTACTCCAGGACGTCGCGTTCCTCCGGGGTGAAGGCCTCGGACTCGCGCCAGCGCGGCACCTGGCTCGCCTTGGCCAGGTCCAGGTTCTGGTTCTGGGCCTGGAAGTAGCCGATGTCGAGGCACCAGCTGCAGCCGACCTGGGACGCGACGGCCATGTGCGCGAACGACTTGAGGCTCTCGTCGGCCGCGTCCCACTCGGCGGTCCTGCTGCCGAGTTCCAGGGCGGCTCGGGCGACCTTGGGGTTGTGCCAGGTCGCTTCGAGGGGTTCGGGTACCGCGCCGAGCTGCTTGACCATGCTTTCGCTGAGCTCGGGGGCGAGTTCGGCCTTCGGGACGCGTAGGGCCGTCATGGTGTCCTCCTGGGTGTGGTCCGTTGGTCCGTGTGGTCCGTGACGCTGTCTGCGTCGTCCACAGGGAGACACCGGTGGGGTGGTGGATGTGACACAACCGGATGGACGGACGTAGGCGTAAGGACGGCCGGGCGTGCGGTCAGCCGGTCAGGGTCTGGGTGCCCAGGACGGTGAGCAGGGCGAGGCGTTCGGCGTCCTCGGTGCCGGGTTCGGCGGTGTAGAGCATGACCCGCAGGTCGCCGCCCATCACCGCCAGCACGTCGCAGTCCAGGGTCAGCGGGCCGACCTGCGGGTGGTCGACGGTCTTGCGGGCGGCCTCGTGCCGGCCGACCGCGCCGGTCTCCCACAGCTCGGCGAACCGGTCGCTGTTCGCCCGCAGTTCCGCGATCAGCGACCGCAGCCGCTGGTCGGCCGGGTACTGGGCGGCTGCCGCGCGCAGGTCGGCGACCTCCGCGGCGTCCAGCTCCTGCCGTGACCGCGGGGTGTGCCGGACCCGGCCGCCGGGGCCGAGGAAGTTGCGCCAGACCGCGTTGCGCTGCAGACCGCGCCAGCCGGACGGGTCGCCCATCAGGGCCGCGTACGGCGGGTTGGCCAGCAGCAGCGTCCAGGTGGCGTCGTAGACCGCGACGGGGGTCCCGGTCAGCCGGTCCAGCATCCGGTGCACACCCGGGGTGATGTACCCGGGCACCGTCTCCGGGCCCGGCGGGACCAGCTCGGCCAGCCGGAACAGGTGCGCCCGCTCGGCCCCGGACAGCCGCAGGGCCCTGGCCAGGGCCTCGACCACCTGCGCCGAGGGGTTGGTCGCGCGGCCCTGTTCCAGCCGGGTGATGTAGTCGACGGAGATCCCGGCCAGCAGGGCGACCTCCTCGCGGCGCAGCCCGGCCGCGCGCCGGTGCCCGCCGGCGGGCAGCCCCGCCGCCTCGGGCGGGACCCGGTCCCGCCAACGGCGCACCGCCTGCCCGAACTCCGCTGTCGCCGCCATGTCCCCCAGTGTGCCCGGTCGGCGGCGGGGCAGCCTGGTACCGCCGGTCCCAGGAAGGCGGGACGTCTGGCTCGCCGCCGCGCCGGGCCGGATCCTGGTGGCATGACAACGACACTGATCACCGGGGCCAACAAGGGCCTCGGCTTCGAGACCGCGCGGCGGCTCCTGGCCGAGGGCCACACCGTCTACCTGGGCAGCCGCGACCCCGAGCTGGGCCGCCGGGCCGCCGAGCGGCTGGGCGCGGGCGCGCGGGCGATCCAGCTCGACGTCACCGACGACGCGTCGGTGGCCGCCGCGGTGAGGGCGGTCCAGGCGGACGGCGGCGCGAGCGGCGGGCTGGACGTGCTGGTCAACAACGCCGGTATCGGCGGCCAGGCGGCGGACGGCCGCACCGTCGGCGCGGCGGAGCTGACGGTCGACGCCCTGCGGCCGGTGTTCGAGACGAACGTCTTCGGCACGGTACGGGTCACCCACGCGTTCCTGCCGCTGCTGCTGCGGTCCGCCGCCCCGGTGGTGGTCAACGTCAGCAGCGGTCTGGCCTCGCTGACCCTGGTCAGCACGCCGGGCTCGCCGGGGTACGGCTACCCGGGGGTCGGCTATCCGGCGTCCAAGACCGCGGTCAACATGATCACCGTGCAGTACGCGAAGGCGTTCCCCGGCATCCGGATCAACGCGGTCGAGCCCGGCTACACCGCGACCGACCTGAACGGTCACACCGGTACCCAGACCGTTGAGCAGGGCGCCGAGATCATCGTGCGGATGGCCCTGGTCGGCCCGGACGGCCCGACCGGCGGCTACTTCGGCCAGGAGGGGCCGTACCCCTGGTAGTCCGACGGCCGTTCACAGCAGGACCGCAAGCAAGCAAGAAGGAGCAGTCATGGGCAGCAGGCTCGCACTCGTCACCGGGGCGTCCTCCGGGATCGGCAGGGCGTTCGCGCGGCGGCTGGGCGCCGACGGCTACGACCTGGTGGTCGTGGGGCGGCGGCGGGAGCGGCTGGAGGAGCTCGCCGCGTCGCTCCCGGACGTCGAGGTCACGCCGCTGGTCGCGGACCTGGGCACGGACGGGGGTGTGGACGAGGTCGCCGAGGTGTGCGCGGCACGGCCGTTGACGATGCTGGTGAACAACGCTGGGGTGGCGCACTACATGCCGTTCGTGGAGCTGCCCGCGGACAAGGCGCGGGAGCTGGTCCACGTCAAGGTCGTCGCCCCGACCATGCTGGCCCGTGCCGCGGTGCCGGGGATGGTGGCCAGGGGCGCGGGCGCGGTGGTGAACGTGGCCGGGATGATCGCGTTCAGCGGACCGGCCCCGCAGCCGCAGTTGCCCCGACGGGCGGTCTACGCCGGGACGTTGGCGCACCTGGTGGCGATGTCGCAGGCGTTGCAGGTGGAGCTGGCGGGCACGGGGGTGCGGGTGCAGGTGCTGTGCCCGGGGGTGGTGGCCACCGAGTTCCACCAGCGGCAGGGGCTCGACCTGAGCGCGGTGCCGCGGATGTCGGCGGAGGACGTGGTCACGGCGGGGCTGCGCGGGCTGGAGCTGGGCGAGGTGGTGTGCGCCCCCGGGGTGGAGCAGGACGGGCTGCTGGAGGAGGTGTCCCGGGCCGACCTGGCGGCGTTCGGGGCGCAGAGCCCCGAGCTGGCGAAGCGGTACCGGGTCGGGTGACGGGCCCGCCGGGCCGGGTGACGGGCCGCCACGGGGGGACGGGCGCCGGGTCGGGTGAGCTGGCAGGATCTCGGGCATGACGTGGATCGAGGTTGCCGAGCGGGTGTTCCAGCGGCGCTACCAGCCGTGCGATGTGACGGTCACCGCGGTCGTCGGGGCGGACGGGCTGGCGGTCGCGGACACCCGCTGCAGTCTCGCCGAGGCGCGGGAACTGCGGGAGCACCTGCGGGAGTTGTCGGACGCGCCGGTGCGCTGGGTGGTGAACACCCATGTCCACTTCGACCATGTCTGGGGCAACGCCGAGTTCGTCGCGCCGAGGCAGCTGCCCCCGGCCGAGCTGTGGGCGCACCGGGCCGCGGTCGCGGCGATGCGGGACGCGGCGGACGACCCGGAGACGGCGGAGTTCAAGACGCACCTGGCCGGTCGGAGCGAGGAGTGGGCAGCGAAGATCGCCGAGCTGGTGGAGGCGGTGCCGGACCATGAGGTCGACCGGGAGCACGTCCTTGACCTGGGCGGCGGCCGGGTACTCGAACTGCGGCACCTGGGCCGCGGCCACACCGGCGGCGACCTGGTGCTGCGGGTGCCGGACGCGGGCGCGGTGCTGGTCGGCGACCTGGTCGAGCAGTCGGGGCCGCCGGCCTTCGGCCCCGACTCGTTCCCGCTGGACTGGGCCCCGACCCTGGACGCGGTGCTCGCTTTCGGCGGTCCCGACGCGGTGTTCGTGCCCGGCCACGGGGACGCGGTCGGGGCGTCGTTCGTGCGGGAGCAGGCGGCGCGGATCCGGTCGGTGGCCGAGCAGGTCACCGCGTTGCACGCCGGGGGCGTGCCGGAGTCGGAGGCGCTGGCCGCGGGGGGCGGCTGGGCCTTCGACTCCGGCCTGTTGGAGCACGCGGTCGGACGGGCGTACGCGCAGTTGCGCGGGGAGCTGCGGTGAAGCGGTGATGCGGTGAAGCGGTGAAGCGGTGATGCGGTAGCCGACGCGGCCGGTCAGCCGACCGTGTAGGCGTTGTAGACGGTCTGGGTCGAGGTGTCGCCCGCGGTGTCGGCGACCACGGTGCGGAGCGCCACGGTCCCCGCGGTGGCGGGCTCGGGGACGTTCGCCACCCAGCTCCCGCCGCTGCGGCGCAGGCTGACGGCGTGCCAGGTCTTGCCGCCGTCGTGGGAGGCGTAGACCTTGACCGACTTCACCGTCTCCTTGGCGTAGCGCTCGCCGCTGCCGCTCCAGGGCTGGTCGGCGCGGCTGAGGGTGACCGTGACCGGGGTGGTGCTGCGCAGGGCCGCGGAGTTGCGGCGGTTCAGCCCGGTCGGCGAGAGCCTGGCCAGGTAGCCGGGGAGGACCTCGGAGTGCGCCGGGTCGGCGTGGAAGTGCCAGTCCAGCGTCACGCTGGTGGACAGGGGCGCCTTCTGGACGCGGGTGGAGGCCACCTTGAGGACGTACCAGCCGGCCGAGGTGATGTGCTGGGAGAAGGTGCCGCCGGAACTGCTGCTGACGCTCTTGGTCTTGAGGACCTTCCCGGCCTTGCTGAGGGTGATCGTGTTGTGGGTGTCGGCGCTGGCGTCGGTCCCCGCGCTGGCGTCGGCGATGGTCGCGTAGGGGGTGTAGGTGACGGCCCGGCCGGTGAGGTTCGGCAGCCCGGCGGTGGGGCCCCAGACCGCGCGGCTGAAGGTCTGGCCGTAGCTGCCGTGGGCGGCGAAGTTGCGGACGGCGTCCGCCATGGTGCCGCTCTGACCCTGGGAGTTGTAGCCCTGGAGGGTCCACCGGCCGGGGGAGACGTAGGCGGTGGCGTTGAAGGGGCCCTGGTCCATGTAGGAGTGCCCGTAGAGCATGCTCTGGCAGTCCCAGGTCTTGGGTGAGGGATTCAGCATGACGGCGTCGACCGGGCTCCTGGTCTCGCCGCTGCGCAGCGAGAGGGCCACCTTGGCCATGGACGACCGGTGGAAGACGGCGCTGGGGGTGGTCGGCAGCCCGGTGGTCTGCTTGGTGACGGAGTAGATCGAGCCGTTGCTGTTGCCGTCGAACATGTCCGAGGTCCAGCTCTCCAGCCAGGAGAAGTGGAAGTAGCTGGACTTCGGGTTGGGGATCTCGTAGATCTTGCCGGGCACGTTGTAGACGCCGACCATCGAGCCGCCGTCGTCGGCGGGGCAGGCGACGGCGGTCTCGAAGGCGTCGTAGTTCTTGGCGTTCTTGCCGGAGGTCGCGTCGACGGAGGCGGTGACCTGCTTGCCCTTGCGGGCGTCCAGGGTGAGCGTGGTGGCGCCGGAGACCGAGACCCGTACCGCCGCGATGGTGTCGCTCATCCGGTACGGCGAGTTGTCGGGGGTCTCGATGTCGGTGAGGACGGCCCACAGGCCCTTGCCTAGCGCGGTCTTCTTGCCGCTCTTGGCCTGGATGCTCTGGTAGGTCTTGGTGTTGAGCAGGGTCAGCGCGGAGCTGATCTTCGCGCCGTTGCGGCCGATCGTGGTCACGGTCAGGTAGTTGCCCGCGGCCTGGGCCGGGACGGTGGACAGCGTGCACAGCACCGGTACCAGTGCCGTGGTCACAGCCAGCGCGAGCGGTATGCGTCGCATCAGGATTCCCCCCTGTGTGTGTACTGAGAGGCGGACCCTATCGGACCGTCGGAGGGGGAGTCAGCGCAGGGCCGGGTCAGGGCAGGAGGACGATTTTGCCCAGGCCGTGGCCCTGCTCGCTGAGCCGGTGCGCGGACGCGGCGTCGGCGAGCGGCAGGGCTGCCCGGACCGGGAGGGCCAGGGTTTCGGCCCGGTGCAGGGCCAGCGCGCCGGCGAGGCCCTCCACTGTGCGGTCCTCCCCCGGGCCGCCGCCGCTGAAGCGGACCCCGAGCGGGCCCGCCTCGGCGGGGTCGACCAGGCTGACCACCCGTTCCGGGCCGCCGGCCAGGGCGACCGACTCGGCCAGCACGCCGCTTCCGGCCGCGTCCAGGACGGCGTCCACGCCTTGCGGGGCGGCGGCCCTGATCCGGTCGAACTGGCCCTCCCCGTAGCGGACCGGGATCGCGCCGAGTGCGCGCAGGTGGTCGTGGTTGGCCTCGCTCGCGGTGCCGACCACGGTGACCCCCGCGGCGACCGCGAGTTGGACCGTGAGGCTGCCGACCGACCCGGCGGCGGCGTGCACCAGCAGGGTCTCCCCCGGTACGAGGCCGAGCGCGCCCAGCGCGCGGGTGGCCGACTCGGCGGCGACCGGGAGTGCGGCGGCGGCCTCCCAACCCAGGTCGGCGGGCTTCGCGGCCAGCTTCGCGGCGTCGGCGAGGGCGTACTCGGCGTAGCCGCCGGCGACCGGGCCGAGCACCTCGTCGCCGGGCTTCCAGGCGGTGACGTCCGCGCCGACGGCGGCGACCACGCCGCTCGCCTCCAGGCCGGGGACGTGCGGGAAGGCCACCGGGAACACCGCTTCCATGAAGCCGCGGCGGACCTTCCAGTCCAGCGGGTTGACGCCGACGGCGCGGACCCGGAGCAGCACCTGCCCCGGTCCCGGCTCCGGGACCGGGGATTCGGTGAGCCGCAGGACGTCGGCGTCGCCGTAGCCGGAGAAGGCGACGGACTTGGCGTGGCTGGGGACGGACATGTGGGGCCTCTTCCGGGTCGTTGCTGGGGCGTCGCTGTGGGTCAGTGCTGGTGGAAGCAGTCGCTTGCCACCACGACCGTTCCACGGGACGTCCCGCGGTACGAGCGGAGAGTTCTCCCTAGGATCGGAAATCCCAGGCTCCCCCGCGGCGTTCGACCTGCCATGGACGTGATGGACCGGACCGAGCTGGCGGACTTCCTGCGGCGCTCCCGCGAGCGGCTGCGCCCGGCCGACGTGGGCCTGCCCGAGGGGCCGCGGCGGCGGACGCCGGGGCTGCGCCGCGAGGAGGTGGCGCAGGTCTCCGGCATGTCCGCGGACTACTACATGCGGCTGGAGCAGGCGCGCAGCCCGCAGCCCTCGGTGCAGATGCTGTCCGCGCTGGTCCGGGCGCTGCGGTTGACCGACGACGAGCGGGACCACCTCTACCTGCTGGCCGGGCGCCGTCCGCCGGCCGGGGGCGCGGCCGGCGGGGAGATCAGGCCCGCGCTGCGGGTGCTGCTGGACCAGGTGCGGGACACCCCGTTGCAGATCGTCAGCGACCTGGGCGACCTGCTGGCGCAGAACGCCGCGGCCGAGGCGCTGTTCGGCTGCGCCTGCACGCTGGAGGGCGAGGACCGCAACCTGGCCTGGTCCTGGTTCACCCGCCCGTCCGCGCGGGCGGCCTACCCGGCCGAGGACTGGGAGGCGTACGGGCGCTGCTATGTCGCGGACCTGCGGGCGGCGGTGGCCAGGCGCGGCGGCGCCGACCCCGAGGCCACCGGGCTGGTGGAGCGGCTGCGGAAGCACAGCGGGGAGTTCGACCGGATGTGGGCGCTGCACGAGGTCGGGGTCCGGCGCAGCGCGACGGTGCGGGTGGTGCACCCGGAGCTGGGGCTGATGGACGTGGTCGCGGAGACCCTGCTGACACCGGCCGAGGACCAGCGGCTGCAGATGTTCACCGCACTGCCGGGGGCGGACGGCTCGGCGGCGGCGCTGGCGCGGCTGCGGGAGATCGGCGAGGAGCACGTCGGGCTGCGCCTGCTGTGAGGCGGGGAGCGCTGTGAGGCTGGGCGCGCTGTGACGTTGCCGCGCTCCAGTTGTGACGGGTAGTCAGGCCGGGGTCGCGGCGGGGAGGGAGCGGTGCGGGCGGCCGAGGGCGGGCAGGGCGGTGACGGCGACCGGGCCGAGCTGGAAGAACAGCGGACCACCGAGTAGCGGGGTCGCCCCGGGGGGACAATGGGCGGTGTGTACAGGGAGCGGCCTTCGCGCGCGGTGCCTGGAGCGGTGCTGTGGTCCTGGCAGTCGGCGGCGGACGCCGAGGCCGGGACCGGCCGAGTGCTCCCCGACGGGTGCATGGACCTGGTCTGGACCGGCGGACAGCTGCTGGTGGCCGGGCCGGACACGGCGGCGCAGGTGGTCCAGCGGAAGCCGGGCGAGTGCTCGGTCGGGCTGCGGTTCGCGCCGGGAACGGCGGCGGGGCTGCTCGGCGTCGCGGCCTGGGAGCTGCGGGACCGCAGGGTGCCGTTGGAGGAGCTGTGGTCGGGGCGGGCGGGCGTCGTCGCCAGGGACGGGGTCGCCGCCGCGGTGCCGGCGGGCGCGGACGGGGAGTCGGCGGCAGGGTCCGCGGCGGCGATGGCGGCTGCGCTGGAGGCGTTGGTGCGGGCACGGGCGTCCGGGTACGGGTGGGAGCGTGATCCGGTCGGCGGCGGGGTTCTGGACGGGCTGCGGCGGGGGCTCGGGGTGGCCGGGATCTCGGCCGAACTCTCCTTGAGCGAGCGTCAGCTGCTGCGCCGGTGCCGGGATCTGTTCGGCTACGGGCCGAGCACGCTGGGCCGGGTGCTGCGGTTGGAGCGGGCGCTGGCGGCTGCGCGCGGCGGGGAGGCCTTCGCGGCGGTGGCGGTCGGAGCGGGGTACGCCGACCAGGCGCACCTGGCGCGCGAGGTGCGGGCGCTGGCCGGCGTCCCGCTCACCGAGCTGCTGGCGGACGGGTAGGCCGGTGGGTCGGCGGCTCGGCCGCCGGCTCAGCCCGGCAGGGGGGCGAAGAGGTCGACGGGGTTGCCGTCCGGGTCGTGGACGACGGCGTAGCGCTGGCCCCAGAAGGCGTCCCAGGGTTCCTTGTGGCCGGGGTGTCCGGCCGCGGTGAGTTCCGCGTACAGCTTGTCGACCTCGGCCGGGTCGTCGCAGAGGAAGGCGAGGGCGGTGCGGTGGCCGCCCTGCGGGGGCGTCCAGCCGGGGTCGATGCCGAGCACGGTGTCGACGGTGTCCCAGGCCAGCCGGAGGCCGCCGGGCAGGGTGGTCTCCACGTGCGGCTCATGGTCGGCGTCGGTCGGGAGGTCGAGGCCGAGGCGGCGGTAGAAGGCGAGCGAGGCGGCCATGTCGGAGGTGACCAGGCCGAGCAGGTCGATGCGAGGAGTCATGGCAGCCACGCTAGGCGCCGGCCCGCGGTCGGTCTTGAACGAATCGGACGTGTTGGTCCGTGCGGCCTCGGCGCGGGCGGCCGGTGGCGGGGTGGGGCGGGGGAACGGATGCTGGAGGGAGCGGTGACCGACGGTAGCGGAGGAGCGGCGCGATGGCGGCAGGCGAGGGCAGGCGCTGGGGGCGGCGCGAGTCCCGGAAGCAGCAGGCCCCGGCGGGCGGGGAGGAGGTGCTGGAGGGGGTCGTGGTCGGCGCCGACGACGGGCAGGCGGTCGCCGACGACGGCACCGGGGAGCAGAGCGGGGCCCAGCGCGGGACCGGCGGCGCCGACAGCGGGGCCGGGGCCGCCGGGGCCGGTGCCGCGTCGTTGCGGGTCGATGTCTTCACCGGGCCGGAGTCGGCTTTCTTCGCCACGTCCTCGCTGGTGTACGGGCCGACCGAGGCGCTGCTCGTGGACACCCAGCTGACCCTCGCGGCCGGGCGGGAGCTGGCCGAGTGGGTGGCCGGCAAGGCCCGTCGGCTCGTCGGGGTAGTGATCACTCACCCCCATCCGGACCACTACTTCGGCACCGAGGAGATCCTCCGGCTGTTCCCGGGGACGCCGGTGTACGCGGTGCCCGAGGTGATCCGGGGGATCATCGACACCGGCCTGGCCAAGGTCGCCCGCTGGCAGCCGGTCTTCGGCGACGACCTGACCTCGTCCCCGGTGGTGCCGGGCCCGCTGCCGGGCCACCGGCTCCGGCTGGACGGGGCGGAGCTGGACGTGCTGGCGCTGGGGCAGGGCGACTGCGCCGCCTGCAGCGTGGTGCACGTGCCGGGGGCGGACACCGTGGTCGCCGGGGACCTGGTCTACAACGGCACCCACCTGTGGACCGCGGAGACCACCCCGGCGGAGCGGGCCGACTGGGAGGCGAACCTGGAGCTGGTGCGCGGCCTGGGCGCGTCCCGGGTGGTGGCCGGGCACCGGGCGCCGGGGCACGGGGACGGTGCGGACCGGGTGCTCGGCTTCACCGCCCGCTACCTGCGGGCCTTCGACGAGCTGCTGCGGCGGCACCCGGACGACGCCGCGGCGCTGGTCGCGGCGATGAACGAGACCTACGGGGAGCTGACCCTGCCGGTGCTGCTGGAGCTGAGCGCGGAGGCCGCGACCCGGCAGGAGCGGGACTGACCCCGGGGCGGCATCGACGCGGGTGCGGGGCCGACCGCTGGCGTTGACGTCGGCGTCAAGGTCTACCGTCGTGGGTGTCGGCACGGCGGAAGGGGCGGGAACATGCGGATCGGGGAGCTGGCGGAGCGGGCCGGGACGACCACCCGGACGCTGCGGTACTACGAGTCCCGCGGGCTGCTCCCGGCCCGCCGCGCGGTGAACGGCTACCGCGCGTACGACGAGGAGGACCTGCGGCTGCTGCGGCAGATCAGGCTGCTCCAGGACGTCGGCTTCGAGCTGGAGGAGACCCGCCCGTTCGTCGACTGCCTGCGGGCCGGGCACCCGTCGGGCGACTCCTGCCCGGCCTCGCTGGAGGTGTACCGGCGCAAGCTGGCCGAGATCGACGCCTGCCTGGAGCGGTTGCAGGCGGCGAGGGAACAGGTACGGGGGCAGTTGCTGCGGGCGCAGCTGGAGGCCGGGGCGGAAAATCCGGGCGAACCCCTGTGCGAATTGAATTCCGCGATCGTAGAGGGAAAAGGGGAGTTGCCGAATGGTGCAGATCGAGGGCGTTTCGCAGGTGACCGATGACACGTTCGCGGCCGAAGTCCTGGGCTCGGACATCCCGGTCCTGGTCGACTTCACCGCGGACTGGTGCCCGCCCTGCCGGATGATCGCCCCGGTGCTGTCGCAGCTGGCGGAGGAGCAGCGGGGGCGGCTCAAGGTGGTGTCGCTGGACGTGGACGGAAATCCGGCGACGCAGGCCGCGTACGGGGTGCTGTCGATGCCGACGCTGATCGTGTTCCGGGGTGGGGAGCCGGTGAAGTCGATGGTGGGGGCGCGTCCGAAGCGCAGGCTGCTGCAGGAGCTCGACGGGGTGTTCGAGGTCTGACGGCGTATCCGGGGGCGCGGGTGCGGTGCGGACGGTAGCGCGTTTGAGTCGCGCGCGCCCCATTCTTCTCACTATTTATGGGATGAGCTGTTTGCCCATGCCAGGCTGCGGTTGGCAGGAGGTCTGCCCGCCGCCGCCGCACGAATCGTCGCTGTCGGACTGCGCTGATACGACGGGAGAAGAAACCGAAAGGTGTCGATCGGAAGCGCTCTCAATCGAAACGGCCTGCCGCGTATTCGGCAGCCGAAGCAGCCCAAGCAACCCAAGAAGACGGGTAAGCCGACAGAACCGGTCACCCCGCCCGCCGCCGACAGCCCACCCGCCGAGACGCCGCCGGTCGAGCTGACCGTCGTCCCCCGGCTGGAACCCGAACCGGAAGCCGAATCGTTAGCCCCGTCGGAACCCGAACCGGAGCAGCCCGCTCCGGTGCCGGAACCCGGCGGCTCCGGGCCGTCCTCGCGTCCGGCCTTCGCGCCGATGATCACCGACGCCCCCGGGCTCAACTGGGCCGGGCCCGGCGACGCCTGGAGCCGGGCCTGGGGAGCGCATCCGCAGCAGGCCCCGGTGCTCCCGGCCGGGAACGGGTTCACCACGCTGGCCGGGCCGCGGCCGGCCGCGCTGCCGCCGATGCCGGACCGGCCGCCCGCACCCGTCCCGCCGCCGCTGCTGAACCCGGCCGCCGCGGTCGCGGTGCTGCCGCTCGCCGCGCGGACCGCGGCCAGCGGTCCGACCGCCGAGGACATCGCCCTGGTCCGGCACAGCCTCGGGGTGCTGGAACCGGTCGCCGACCGGGCCACCGCGCACTTCTACGCCGTGCTGTTCCTGCGCAACCCCGAGCTGCGGGCGCTGTTCCCCGCCTCCATGGACGTGCAGCGGGACCGGCTGTTCCGGGCCCTGCTCGCGGCCGGACAGGCCGCGGGGAGCCCGGCCGAGCTGACCGCCTACCTGGACCGGCTGGCCCGCGGCCACCGCAAGTACGGGGTGCTCGACGAGCACTACGGGCCGGTCGGGGAGGCGCTGCTGGCCGCGCTGGAACGTTACTGCGGACGCTTCTGGGACCAGTCGACCGAGATCGCCTGGCGCCGGGTCTACCGGGCGATCTCCGAGGTGATGATCGGCTCCGCCGCGGCCGACGCCCGGGAGAACCCGGCCTGGTGGCAGGCCGAGGTGGTCGCGGTGGACCACCGCCCCGGCGACGTCGCGGTGGTCGCGCTGCGCACCGACCGGCCGTACCGGTACCGGGCCGGGCAGTACACCACGCTGGAGGTGCCGATGTGGCCGCGGGTCTGGCGGCCCTACTCGCTCGCCTCCGCCGCGCGCCCGGACGGACTGCTGACCCTGCAGGTCAAGGCGGTGCCCGCGGGCTGGGTCAGCAACGCGCTGGTGCAGCGGACCCAGCCGGGGGACGTGCTCCGGCTCGGTCCGCCGGGCGGGACCATGGTGGTCGACCACGACGACGACACCCCGCTGCTGCTGCTCGGCGGCGGCACCGGGATCGCGCCGATGCTGGCCGTGATCGAGGAGGTCGCCGAGCACGGCCGGGCCCGTACGGTCGAGGTCTTCTACGGGGCCCGGCGGGCATCCGACCTCTACGCCCGGGAGCGGCTGGCCGAGTTGGCCCGGCTGCACCCCTGGCTCGCGGTGCGCAGCGTGGTCGCCGAGGGGGCGCCGGTGGACGGCGGCCCGACCGGGCCGCTGCCGGCCGTGGTCGGCCGGCGCGGGCCGTGGGAGGAGTACGCGGCGTATGTCAGCGGGCCGCCGGCCATGGTCCGGCGGACGGCGGCGGTGCTGCTGGACGCGGGGGTTCCGCGCGAGCGGATCCACCACGACCTGGAGGGGGTCTAGACCCGGGCCCGGACCGGCCCGGACCCCCGGGCCCGGACCGGGCGGCCTGGACCGGGCGGCCTAGACCGGGCCCAGGTCGTCGGCGAGCAGCGCGGTGACGCCCTCGATGTTCGCCGCCAGATAGGCCCGCAGCGTCGCCGGGACCACGTTCACCGAGGTCACGCCCTCGCGGGTGAACGGCAGCCGGACGATGTCGTACGTGCCGTTGGGCTCGTCCACCTCGGGGCCGTGGCGCAGCGCGGGGTCCATGGAGTCCAGGCGGCAGACGAAGAAGTGCTGCACCTTGACCCCGTCCGGGTGGGCCGGGGTCCCGTCGTCGTGGTGGGTGTAGCGGACGGTGTCGACGAAGGCGGGCACGACGTCCGAGGCCTTGCCGCCCAACTCCTCGGACAGCTCCCGGTGCAGGGCGTCGACCACGGTCGGGTCGCTGTCCTCGACGCAGCCGCCGGGGGTGATCCAGTACGGCGGGCGGCCCGGCTTGGTGCGCTTGATCACGACGAGTTCGGGGCCGTGCGGCCCGCGGTCCAGGAGGATGGCTCGGGCGGTGCGCTTGACCACCGGACGTGACATGGGCTGCCTCCGTGCCGTGCACGTGCTGGACGTTCGTTCCCAGCAGTGTGCCGCGCGGGGCGGGTGGTGAAACCCCGGGTCAGTTCTCGTCGCGGAAGACCAGGTGCAGCGCCCAGGCCACGATGCTGATGATCAGCGAGCCGAGCAGCGCCGGGACGAAGCCGTCGACGTGGAAGTCCAGGCTCAGCTTCCCCGAGGCCCAGGAGGTCAGCCACAGCATCAGGGCGTTGATCACAAAGGTGATCAGGCCCAGGGTGAGGATGAACAGCGGCAGCGAGAACAGCTTGACGATCGGCTTGATGACGAAGTTCAGCACCCCGAACAGCAGCGCCACCAGGATCACCGTCAGCGTCTGGTGCTGCCAGTTCGCCGAGGTGAGGGAGATGCCGGAGACAAGGGCCGTGGCGACCCAGATGGCCGCCGCGTTGATCAGGGTCTTGACTGCGAAGCGCAACATGCAGTGATCGTCGCAGGAGTACGGGTGGGAAGGAAGCCCTGATCCGTGCGCGTTGGGTGCTGGTTGAATGCCAGGGGGCCGCGCACGTCAGCCGGCCTGCCGACCGACAGGGAGTGGGAGACCGATGAAGGTGTTCCGGATGGACGACCTGGACGCCCAGCGCGCCGCCAACGAAGGCGCCTACCTGCGCTTCCTCAACGAGCGGAACATGTCCGCCGGGCTCTACGCCCTGGACCGGGGCGAGGCCGACCCGCAGCAGCCGCACCAGCAGGACGAGGTCTACCTGGTCGTCAGCGGGCGGGCCTACCTGACGGTCGGTGACGAGACCACCACCGTCGGCCGGGGCAGCGTGGCCTACGTCCCGGCCGGGACGGCGCACCGGTTCCACCACATCACCGACGACCTGCGCGTGCTGGTCGTCTTCTCGCCTCCGGAGAGCTGATACCCCCGTGACCGACTTCTCCTTCTCCGAACAGCTCTGGGACTCCGCCGAGCCGACCTACCGGGCGATCCTGGAGCACCCCTTCCTGCGCGGCCTCACCGACGGCACCCTCCCCCGGGAGGCGTTCCGCCACTTCGTGGTCCAGGACGGGCACTACCTGCGCGACTACGCCAGGGCGCTGGCGGTCTGCGCCGCCAAGGCCCCCACCGAGCAGGACGTCCGGGCCTTCGCCGACGACGCGGCCGGGGCGCTGACGGCCGAGCAGGAGATGCACGCCGAGTTCCTGGCCGCGCTGGCCGCGGAGGGCGCCGGGGCCGACGACGGGGTGCGGCCGACCACCCGGGCGTACAGCAGCTACCTGCTCGCCACCGTCTACGGCGGCTCCTTCGCCGAGGGCCTGGCGGCGGTGCTGCCCTGCTACTGGATCTACGCCAGGGTCGGCTCCGAACTGCTGCGCGCCTCGTCCCCGGACCCGCTGTACGCGCGCTGGATCTCCAGCTACGCGGACGAGGGGTTCCAGTCCGTGGTGCGCCGGGTGCTGGAGCTGGCCGACCGGGTCGGCGCAGAGCTTTCCCCGGCCGAACGGGCCCGCGCGGTAAGGCACTTCGAGGCCACCGCGCGGTACGAGTGGATGTTCTGGGACGCGGCCTGGCGCGGCGAGCGGTGGCCGGTCTGACCTCCTGCCGGAGGAGGGGACCCCGGGGCCGCTGGTGAGGGACTTATCCGGGTCATCTCAGGGGTCTTCGGGCTCCGGCGGGACCCCTCCCGGCCGTACGATCGAGGCAGAGCAACCGATTGCGGGCCCGAGGCCCCGAGGCCCCGGGACACCCCGTGGGGGAGGACGGACATCATGAGCGAGATCTGGAAGACGCTGCCCGGCTGGGTGCGCAACATCGTGGTGCCGGTGGTCGTGGTGATCATCGCGCTGTGGCTGATCTTCGCGGTGCTGGGCGCGGTGTTCGCGGTCCTGGGGTTCCTGTTCGGCTGGGCCTTCCGGCTGCTGCTGCTGGTCGCGCTGGGGGCGGCGGTCGTGATCCTGGTGAAGAAGGCCTCCCGCTGAGGGGTTGAGGCCGACCCGTCGGCCACCGAGGGCCCCGCCGGATCTTCCGGCGGGGCCCTCGACGCGTCCGGGCTTCGGACGGGCTCGGGTGACCCGCCGTCAGCGGCGGTGGCGGCGGTGGCCGCCGGCCGGGACGGCGGCGGCCGGGGAGCCGCCGGTGCGCGGCCGGGGCACCGGCCTGCGGCCGTCGCGGGAGGCGACCAGCGCGGCCAGCGCGGTGGTCAGCGGGACCGAGGCGATCAGGCCGATGCTGCCGACCAGCGTCCGGACCACCTCCTCGGCGACGATCTCGCTGGTGGCGACGGTCCACACGCCTCGGTTGGCGATGGTGAACAGCAGCATCAGCGGCAGCGCCGCCCCCGCGTACGCCATCACCAGGGTGTTCACGGTGGAGGCGATGTGGTCCCGGCCGATCCGCATCCCGGTCCGGTAGAGCGCGCGGGCGCCCATGGACGGGTCGGCGGCGCGCAGCTCCCAGACCGAGGAGGCCTGGGTGACCGTCACGTCGTTGAGCACCCCGAGCGAGCCGATGATCACCCCGGCCAGCAGCAGTCCCGGCAGTTTGATCCCGGTGAACAGCGAGTGCACCAGCGAGGTCTCGTCCGAGGTGTTGCCGGTCAGGTGGGTCAGCCCGATGAAGGCCTGGCCGAGGGCGCCGATCAGCGCCAGCGAGGCCAGCGTCCCGATCACCGCCACCGAGGTGCGGGCGGACAGCCCGTGGCAGAGGTAGAGCGCCAGGAACATGATGGCGCCGCCGCCGACCACCGCCACCCGCAGCGGGTCCTCGCCCTTGAGGATGGCCGGCAGCACGAACAACGACAGCACCCCGAAGCTGATCGCCAGCGCGACCAGCGCGGCCAGCCCGCGCAGCCGTCCGACCAGGACCACGGCCAGGGCGAAGATCCCGGCCAGGACCGCCAGCGGGAAGGAGCGGTCGGCGTCGTTGACCGAGTACCGCAGCGCGGCCGGGGCGGTCGGCGAGTAGGCCATGACCACCTTCTCGCCGACGGTGTAGACCGCGGTCTGGTCCGGGGTCATCGTCTGCTGGACCGAGCTGCCGGAGTCCTTGCCGCTGGTCAGCCTGACCGTGATCAGGGTGCAGGCGTCCGCGTCGGCCGCGCCGGGCGCGGCGCCCGCGTCGCAGGGCGCGGCCTTGGTCCCGGTGACCGTGCCGGTCACCGTCGGCTGGTCGAAGCCCAGGCCGGTGGACGCGTGCGCGGGCAGCTTCCCCGGCCACATCAGCGCCATCCCGGCCAGCACCGCGACCGCGAACGGGACCAGGACGACGGCGATGAGCACCCGCAGCCGCCGGGACGCCGGGGTGGCCGGCCCGTGGTCGTGGCTGTGGCCGCTGTGGCCGTGCTCGTGCGGGTGGTCAGCCACGGATCGGGTCCTTCCGGTTCGCCTGCGGTGCTGCACGGTACCCGACGACTCTGTACGCCGGGTGGGGGCCCTCTGGCCAAGCCGGGCCCGCGCTCGCTACGGTGGGCGGCATCTCGATTGCAGACGCGGGAGCTCGGAGCACCGGGCTGAGAGGGCGCTGACCGCCGTTCACGGATCCACCATCCGTACGGCAGCCGCTTGCGCCGACCGCACGAACCTGACCGGGTAATGCCGGCGTAGGGAGAAGTAGGTCTGATGACCACGCGTGACGCACAGCAGCAGCCTGTCCCCGACAGCGGCGGTTCCAGCACGAACAGCGGTTACCCCACGCCTGCCTGGCGCAAGGAGTACCGTGCCGGATCCCGCCCCGACCTGCGCGTGCCCTACCGGGAGGTGCGGCTGACCGACGGCCGGACCGTCCCGCTGTACGACACCTCCGGCCCGTACACCGACCCCGGCCACACCGCCGACGTCCGGCGCGGGCTTCCGCCGCTGCGGGACGGCTGGACCGACCGGCGCGGCGACACCGAGGAGTACCAGGGCCGGATCCCGGTCTTCCCCGGCCGCCCGCGCCGCCCCCGGCGCGGGCGCGACGGGGCGGCGGTGACCCAGCTCGGCTACGCCCGGCGCGGCGTCGTCACCGACGAGATGGAGTTCGCGGCGCTGCGGGAGGGGATGGACCCGGCCCTGGTCCGGGACGAGATCGCGGCGGGCCGGGCGGTGCTGCCGGCGAACGTGAACCACCCCGAGTCGGAGCCGATGCTGATCGGCGGCCGGTTCCTGGTGAAGATCAACGCCAATATCGGCAACTCCGCGGTCACCTCCTCGATCGAGGAGGAGGTGGAGAAGATGACCTGGGCCACCCGCTGGGGCGCGGACACCGTGATGGACCTCTCCACCGGCCGCGACATCCACACCACCCGGGAGTGGATCCTGCGCAACTCCCCCGTGCCGATCGGCACCGTCCCGCTCTACCAGGCGCTGGAGAAGGTGGACGGCCGGGCCGAGGAACTGAGTTGGGAGGTCTACCGGGACACCGTGGTCGAGCAGTGCGAGCAGGGCGTCGACTACATGACCGTGCACGCCGGGGTGCTGCTGCGGTACGTGCCGCTGACGGCCCGTCGGAAGACCGGGATCGTCTCCCGCGGCGGCTCGATCATGGCGGCCTGGTGCCTGGCGCACCATCAGGAGAACTTCCTCCACACGCACTTCGAGGAACTCTGCGAGATCCTGCGTGCGTACGACGTCACCTACTCGCTGGGGGACGGGCTGCGCCCCGGCTGCATCGCCGACGCCAACGACGAGGCGCAGTTCGCCGAGCTGCGCACGCTGGGCGAGCTGGGCCGGATCGCCAGGGCGCACGACGTGCAGGTGATGATCGAGGGCCCCGGGCACGTCCCGATGCACCGGATCAAGGAGAACATGGACCTGCAGAAGGAGATCTGCGACGACGCCCCCTTCTACACGCTGGGCCCGCTGACCACGGACGTCGCCCCCGGCTACGACCACATCACCTCCGGCATCGGCGCGGCGATGATCGCCTGGTGGGGAACGGCGATGCTCTGCTACGTCACCCCCAAGGAGCACCTGGGGCTGCCGGACCGGGACGACGTGAAGACCGGGGTGATCACCTACAAGATCGCCGCCCACGCCGCCGACCTGGCCAAGGGCCACCCGGGCGCCCAGGCCTGGGACGACGCGCTCTCCGACGCCCGGTTCGAGTTCCGCTGGGAGGACCAGTTCAACCTGGCCCTGGACCCGGAGACGGCCCGCAGCTTCCACGACGAGACGCTGCCGGCCGAGCCCGCCAAGACCGCGCACTTCTGCTCGATGTGCGGGCCCAAGTTCTGCTCGATGAAGATCTCGCACGGTATCCGCGAGGAGTACGGGGCCGAGCTGGACATCGACCAGGGGATGCGCGCCAAGTCGGAGGAGTTCGCCGCCGCCGGGAACCGGGTCTACCTCCCGGTGGTCGGATCCGACTGAGCGGTCCTGCGGCTTGACGGTTCGGCACCCGGGGCGCGAGGGGACTCCGGGTGCCGGGCCGTCAGCCGAGGTGGGGGCTGTAGAGGGCGGAGAGGAAGCGGGTCACGATCGCCTCGCGGACGGTCGGGGGGAGGGCGTCCAGCAGGCGGTTGACCGGGGCCATCCGCGGTTCGGCCGCGGACAGGTCGATTCCGGCCGCGGGCAGCAGCGCGGCGAAGCCGGCGTTGTCCAGGGCGGTCAGGTCGACCTCCCGCAGCAGCTCGACCAGGTCGTCCGGGGCCTGCGGCGGGCCCAAGGGGCGTACCGCGTCCGCACATTCGGCCAGCACCGCGAGCAGCTCGGCCACCCCGTCCACGCTGACGCCGGTCAGGGTCAGGTGCAGGTTGGCCGGCAGGCCGTCCAGGCTGAGCTGGGGCTGCAGGAAGAAGCCGCGGGCCCGGCTCTCGTCGGCCAGTTCGAACAGGTCAAGGCCGGTGTCGGTGCCGACGGCGACCAGGGTCGCCTCCGGGGCGCCCAGCACGGTGAGGCCGTCGATCGCGCCGATCCCCTCGACCAGCAGGGTGGTCGCCGCCAGCGCGGCCCGGCCCAGCTCGCGGTAGCCCTCCTCGCCCAGGGCCTGCAGGGTGGCCCAGGCCCCGGCCAGCGGCCCCGCCCCTTTGCTGCTCTGGACGGTGGAGTTGACCACGGTGTAGCCGGGCCACGCCGCGCACGCGTAGTAGGCGCGCAGCCGCATCGCCTCGTCCCGGAACAGCAGCACCGAGGCGCCCTTGGGCGTGTACCCGAACTTGTGCAGGTCGCAGGAGAGCGAGGTGACGCCGGGGACGGAGAGGTCGAACGCCGGGACCGGCGCGCCCGCCTCGGCCAGCCAGGGCAGCAGCCAGCCGCCGACGCAGGCGTCCACATGGCAGGGGATGCCGCGGGCGGCGGCGTCCGCGGCTATCGCCGCGACCGGGTCGACCACGCCGTGCGCGTAGGACGGCGCGGAGGCGACCACCAGCACGGTGCGGTCGGTGCAGGCGGCGGCGATCAGCGCCGGGTCGGCGCGGAAGGTCTTCGGGTCGACCGGGGTGCTCACCACGGTGACCCCGAGGTACGCGCCGGCCTTGTGGAAGGCGGCGTGCGCGGTGACCGGGACCACGATCTCCGGCGCGGCGACGTCCGGTCGGGCGTCCCTCGCGGCCTTCACCGCCAGGATGATCGACTCGGTGCCGCCGCTGGTGAAGATGCCCGGGGTGGCGTCGTCCCCGCCCAGCCGGGCGGCGGTGGCGCCGACCACCCGGCGCTCCAGCGCGACGATGCTCGGAAACGCGGTCGGGTCCAGCCCGTTGACCTCCATCATCGCCAGGTACGCCTGCTCGGCGGCGGCCCGCACCTCCGGGCGCCCGCTGTCGTAGACGTAGGCGGCGGTCCGACCGCCGCGGGTCGGCAGGTCGGCCGCGGTCAGCGCGGCCAGTTCGGCGAGCAGGTCGGCGGTGGGGCGGCCGACGGCCGGGAGCCCGGGGTGAGCGGTCATCGTTGTCTCTCCGTGGGGACGAGGCCGAGGTCGTGCAGGACGAGCCCGCGCAGATGCGCGCGGAAGCGGGCGACCGAGGCCGGGTCGCCGGGACCGCGCCGGACCGCGGCGGCGTCGAGGATGCCGGAGCGGCAAAAGCCGTGGGTGCTCCACAGCACCGTCCACACCGTCATCTCGACGTCGGCGGCGCTCCGGTCCGGGAGCGCGGCCAGGACGGCGTCGCGGACCGACTCGATCAGCGGGCTCGCGTAGGCCGCCTCCAGGTCGGCGACCTCGGCGGCGTCGGCGAGCCAGCGGCGCATCCACAGCGCGGGGACGTGCGGCTGCGCCAGGCAGAAGTCCAGGTAGCGGTCGACCAGTGCGGCCGCCGCGGCCGGGGCGTCGGTGCGCGCGGCGGACCGGAAGTCGGCCAGGGCCGGACCGAGCGCGTCCTGCTCGGCCTGGTGCGCGCGGCGCATCACCTCCTGGTAGAGGTCCGGTTTGCCGCCGACGTGGTAGGCGACGGTGGCCATGTTCAGCCCGGCCGCGGCGGCGATGCCGCGGGTGGTCGTGCCGTCGTAGCCGTGCTCGGCGAAGAGCGTGGTCGCCGCCGCGACGATGCGTTCGCGACTGGCGTCGGGGCCTTCGGGGAGGGGCATGGAAGGGAACGTACTCGGTCGAGACGGTTCAATCAATCGATTGATGGAGAGCGAGTCGGGAATGGCCCGCCGGGCGGTACCCGGCGGGCCACGTTGTCCACAGGAGTTATCCCCAGGGCGTCCCCTGTTAGTTGTCCACAGGGGTTGTCCACAGGGAGGTCACGGCGTCAGCAGCGGCGCCGGCCCAGCCGGGCGATGCCCTGCCGGAGCTCCGACATGTCCTGGCGGATCGCCGAGACGTCGCCCTTCAGCTCACGGACGTCCTCGCTGACCCGGCCGAGCTGGTCGCTCATCGCGCCGACGACCCGCCCGTGGGCGTCCAGCCTGCGGTCCACGGACTGCGCCCAGTCCGCCCATCGTCCCAGGTCAGACTGGGTGTACTGCTCCGGGATCCGGGCCTCGGGGTGGGCCTGGAGGTACTCGTGCTCGTCCCAGTGCGGGCCCGGCCCGAGCCGGCGACCGGGCGGCGGCCCGACCGGCCCGACCGGCCCGCGGGGCTCCTGGAGGGTGTCCAGGAGGTAGCTGCGGACGCGGCGGGCGACGGTGCTGTCGCGCAGCAGCATCGCCACGTTGAGGACCGCGCGACGCGGGTAGACCGCGATGCCCTGGCCCCTGACCTGCGTAAGCTTCATGTTGAAGCTTACGAAAGTCGCTGCTTCCGGACCGGTGAGGATGGTGAAGCCATTGCTCTCCAATTCCTCCCGGTGGCGGCGGATGAGCGAGTTGAGAGCCCGCTCGGTGACCTCGAAGTAGTCGGCGACCATCCTCGTGGTGACGTGCAGCCCGTCCGGCAGCATGAGCAGGGCCTTGACCCGGTCCAGGGCCTCGGTGCGGGTGTTGACGCTGTCGCGCAGCGCGCGCGATTCCAGCAGGGCGACTTCGGGTGGCATGACTGTGCCTCCCCCTTCGCGTGGGGTGAATGGGATGAATGCCCCCAGCCCGGAGCACAGGGCCGTCCCACCCGGACGGTCAAGGGCACGAGTCGCCATTCAGGAAGGGTCCACCGAGCCGGACCGAACCGGCTAACTCTTGTGGTACCCACCTGCTGAGTCGTCCTGACCTCCATGCTCGTGCGCACCCTGGCAACGATCCGATCGTCCTACGGTTACGCCTTCCGAAGGATTTCCCGGAAGCACGCACGGACAGCGAAGGTCTTGTCGGGCGATCGGCGCCGGATTCGCGGACGCCTACTCTTAGGGCATGAAGATGGGAATTGTGGGTGCCACGGGCCAGGTCGGTGGCGTTGTACGCCGGATCCTCGAGGAGCGGGACTTCCCGGTGACGGAGCTGCGGCTGTTCGCCTCGGCCCGCTCGGCCGGCAAGGAGCTGCCCTGGAAGGACGGCACGGTCACGGTCGAGGACGCGGACACCGCCGACTACACCGGCCTGGACATCGTGATCTTCTCCGCCGGGAAGACGGCCTCGCTGGCGCTCGCGCCCAAGGTCGCCGCCGCCGGCGCGGTGGTGATCGACAACTCCTCCGGCTGGCGCTCGCACCCGCAGGTGCCGCTGGTGGTCTCCGAGGTCAACCCGCACGCCGTCGCGGACCGCCCGCTCGGGATCATCGCCAACCCCAACTGCACCACCATGGCCGCGATGCCGGTGCTCCGCCCGCTGCACGACGAGGCCGGTCTCACCGCCCTGGTCGTCGCCACCTACCAGGCGGTCTCCGGCAGCGGCCTGAACGGCGTGGCCGAGCTGCAGGGCCAGATCGACGCGGTCGGCGCCAAGGCCAGCGCGCTGACCCACGACGGCGCGGCGCTCGACTTCCCGGAGCCCCAGCAGTACGTCCGCCCGATCGCCTTCAATGTGCTGCCGATGGCCGGGTCGATCGTGGACGACGGCCTGGGCGAGACCGACGAGGAGCAGAAGCTCCGCAACGAGAGCCGGAAGATCCTGGAGATCCCCGACCTCAAGGTGTCCGGCACCTGCGTCCGGGTGCCGGTGTTCAGCGGGCACTCGCTGCAGGTCAACGCCCGCTTCGCGCGGCCGGTGAGCCCGGACCGGGCCCGTGAACTGCTCGCCGCCGCGCCCGGCGTGGAGCTGTCGGAGATCCCCACCCCGCTGCAGGCGGCCGGACAGGACCCCTCCTACGTCGGCCGGATCCGTGCCGACGAGACGGTGGAGCACGGGCTGTCGCTGTTCGTCTCCAACGACAACCTGCGCAAGGGCGCGGCGCTCAACGCGGTGCAGATCGCGGAGCTGGTCGCGGCCGAGCTGACCGCCGGGGCCTGAACCGGGATCTGACCCGAGGGCCTCACCCGGGGACCGGGCGGCAGAGGAGGGCCGGCGGCAACTACCGCCGGCCCTCCTCGACGTCCAGGTCGAGGTCCGCGTCGTCCTCGTTGGGGAGGAAGCGCGAGCGCGCCCCCGGATCGGGCCGGTGCACCTCGAAGGAGGGGCTGGTGAAGCCGGGGCTGGTGAAGTGCGGTTCGTCGTCCTGCTCCGGCTCGACCTCCTGGCCGAGGCCGTCGGTGATCCCCTCCGGACCCGGGCTGGTGAAGCCGGGGCTGCTGAAGTGGGCCTCGCCGTCCTCGTCCGGCTCCTGGCCGAGGCCGTCGGTGATCCCCTCCCGGCCGGGGCTGGTGAAGCCGGGGCTGCTGAACCCCAGCCGGGGCCGGGCCCGGACCAGGCTGACCCCGGGCGGCCGGGGCCCCGGCGGTCGCGGCACCGTCCCCAACTGGGCCAGCAGGAACGGCAGCAGGCCGCGGTCGCGGAGCGCGCTGTGCCAGGTCTCCCTGGCCTTGGCCAGCTCCGCGTACAGCTCGGGGTTGCGGCCGTCCGGCGGGGTGTGGCCGTCCCGGTTGGCGGTCAGCAACAGCCCGATGATGTCGCCGCAGACCGACGCGGCGCAGACCACCATGGCCACCAGCCCCGCCGAGACCAGCGGTTGGCCGAGGCTCTGGCCGTCGGCCCGCAGCGCCCAGCCGAACAGCAGCAGCACGATTCCGCTGAGCCCGGACAGGATCGGCAGCAGCACCGCGATCAGCGGCACCCAGCCGGCCCGCTCGGCGGCGGCGAAGGGGCTCTCCGGCGCCTGCCACTGGGTCGGCTCGTCGCCGCCGATCCGCTCCCAGTCCGGGACGACCGCGGTCTGCCGTGCCTGGTCCCGCAGTTGGACGAAGTACCCGTACTCGGCCGCGGCCGTGGCCGAGACCTCGGCGAAGGCGACCATCGCCCTGGTGTGCAGCTGCTCGATGTTGGGGCCGGTCGGTGCGCGGCGCAGGGCCACGCGGACCTGTTCGTTGTGGAGCAGTTCCTCAAGGATCCGCGCGTAGTCGAGCCTGTCCTCGGACTGCAGGAACGGAGCACTGTCCATCTTCCACCTATCCCCCGAACGCCCCGTCAGCTACCGAGGGCTCTGGACGGGTACAACCCCGATGGTAGAGGTCCGTTCGCGCAGGGTGACAGTCTGTTTCCGGAATTTCCGTGGTGGGTGGGGCGCGGGTTGCCTCCGGCACATGCCTGGGGCGGTGCCCCGGGGTCGGAAGTGACGCTGCGTCAGTACGGGTTCGCGGCAGGCGGTTCCAGCGGCAGCCGGGCGATCAGCAGCCGCCCCTCGCCCTCCATGGTGACGCCGCCGTCCATGGCCACGGCCAGGTCGTCGGCGTAGACGTGCGGCCCGGTGACCCGCTGGGTGGGGTGGCCGTCCTCGGCGGGGGTGTCGCCGAGCAGGTAGGGGATCGGGCTGTGGCCGTGCACCACCCGGTAGCCGCCGAAGGCGTCCAGCAGCTCCCTGACCGAGGCCGGGCCGCCGTCGCCGCGGAAGGCGAAGCGCTTGGTCAGCCGCCGGAAGCAGTCCCACCACTCGTCGCCGTCGCCGCGGTTCAGCACCTCGTGGACGGCGTCGTTGACGGCGTCCACCGAGTCGCCGTACTCCAGGTAGGCGGTGGTGTCCGAGTGCACCAGCAGGTGGCCGTCCTCGATCGCCATCGCGGGGAGCCGGCTGAGCCAGGCCACATGGTGGTCCTCCAGCCGTTCCATGTCGGTCGGCTGGCCGCCGTTGAGCCGCCAGGCGGCGAGGAACGAGGCGGTGCCGGCGCTGGACTGGACCGCCTCGTCGCCGTAGCGGTCGGCGCCGAGCAGCAGCAGTTCGTGGTTGCCCATCAGCGCGCGGCAGTAGCCGCCGGACGCGGCGGCCTCGGCGGCGAGCTGCATCACCAGGTCGATGACGCCGATGCCGTCCGGGCCGCGGTCGGTGAAGTCGCCCAGGAACCAGAGCCGGGAGCGGCCGGCCGACCAGTGGCCCTCGGCGTCGATCAGGCCCTCGGCGTGCAGGCCGTCCAGCAGCTCCTGGAGGTAGCCGTGGATGTCGCCGACGACGTAGAGCGGGCCGCCGGGGTCGTCGCCGTCGTACTCCGCCGCGATCGGCTGGACCAGGGTCGGCGGGTGGCCGTAGCCGTCGTCGGGGGAGCCGGGCGGCGGGCCGAGCTCCATCGTCGGCGGGTCGTGCGGCACCGCGGCCCGGACCGGCGCGGGGCCGCGCTGCGGTGGGGTGAAGAAGCCGCCGTACACCGTGGACCCGTCGCCGTGGTCCGCCCCGTGGGGCGTCCCGGGCGCGTGAGGGCTTGGGTCCGGCAGGTCAGGCCGGGCGTACAAGGGTCCACCTGTCATTTGGCCATCATAGGAAGCTGCTCTTCGCGGCGTACGCACCTGGGGCGCATCAATCCGCGCGATACGGGTGGGAGGATGCACGGATGGTGGCTCTTCGGGATGGTTTCCCCCGATTTTCGGACGGTGCCGTCCGGCCCCGGGCGGCACCCCGGGGCCGTCGTCCGGCCGTCGTCCGGACGACGTTCAGACCTCGCCGGGGACGCGCGGGGCGCTGACCGTGGTGCGCGGGGGACGCCGCTGCGAGGAGCGGCGGACGATCAGCTCGGTCGGCATCAGCTGCCCCTCCGGGTTCTCGGTGAACGAGCCGATCCCCTCGATGGCGTCGATGAGCAGGTTCACCACGGTGGTGCCGATCCGCTGCGGCTGCAGGGACAGGGTGGTGATCGGCGGCTCGGTGCTGGCGTAGACGTCGCTCTCGCTGCAGCAGACCAGCAGCAGGTCCTCGGGGACGCGCAGCGCGTAGCGGCGGGCAGCGGCCAGCAGGTCGGTGCCGTTGGGGTCGAACAGCCCGTAGACCGCGTCCGGCCGGTCCGGGCGGGCCAGCAGCCGGTCGGCGGCGACCGCGCCGGCGCAGGGGTCGTGCGCCGGGTAGGCCTCGTACAGCGGCTCCTGGCCGACCCGGCGGCACCAGCCGAGGTAGGCCTCGGTGCTGAGCCGGGTGTAGGTGTCGGTGCTGGTGCCGGTGAGCAGCCCGATCCGGCGGGCGCCGGCCTCGGCCAGGTGGTCCAGGATCTCCAGCACGGCGCTGGCGTGGTCGTTGTCGACCCAGGCGGTGACCGGGCAGTTGCCCGGCTTGCCGTCGCTGACCACGGGCAGGCCCTGCCGGTACAGCTCGGCGACCATGGGGTCGTGGTCGGCCGGGTCGATCACCACGGTGCCGTCCAGGGCGACGTTGCTCCAGACGTCGTGCCGGGAGGTGGCGGGCAGCACCACCAGGGCGTAGCCGCGGGTCAGCGCGGCCGAGGTGGCGGCCCTGGCCATCTCCGCGAAGTAGGCGAACTCGGTGAAGGTGAAGGGCTCCTGGCCGTAGGTGGTGACGGTCAGGCCGATCAGCCCGGACCGTCCGGTGCGCAGGGTGCGGGCGGCCGCGGACGGGCGGTAGCCCAGCCGTTCGGCCACTTCGCGGACCTTGCTGCGGGTCTCGTCGGGGAGTCGGCCCTTGCCGTTCAGGGCGTCCGAGACGGTGGTGATGGAGACTCCGGCCGCGGCTGCCACATCGCGGATTCCGGCTCGCTCCGTCCGCCGGGCGTGGGTGGTGCGCCGGCCGCTCTGGTTGGCTGCTGCTGCTGTCATGTCGGCACGATCGTATGGCCCGGCGGGGACAGTTGTGGGGGGTCTGCGCGGGTTTGCCGCAGATACGTTTCTCCATGAGCATTTATGCTCTTTGCCCATGCTGCGAGCATCAATTGCCAGGCGTTCCCTGTGTTTCCATTACAGCTTGCTGCCGTGGCAGAGGAAGCATCGCCACAACGCCGAAGCAACAAGTCACTCGCACGGGTGATATATCCCCGATCGGCTCGTATGGTGATCTCGACCAGAAGACGGCACAGGTGAAGAGGATGACGACGGTGAGCCAGACCCCCGAGCCGCAGCAGGGACCCCGACTGCGGGAGGCCCTGCGCGGCATCCCCGCCTACAAGCCGGGCAAGCCCGCGGCCGGCGCCGACGGGGCGCCCGCGTTCAAGCTCTCCTCCAACGAGAACCCCTACCCGCCGCTGCCGGGCGTGCTGGAGACGGCCGTGGCCGCCGCCGGGAGCATCAACCGCTACCCCGACATGGGCTGCACCGGCCTGATCGCCGAACTGGCCCAACGCTACGGCGTCCCCGAGGCGCACCTCGCCACCGGCACCGGCTCGGTCGGCGTGGCCCAGTCGCTGGTGCACGCCACCGCGGGCCCCGGCGACGAGGTGGTGTTCGCCTGGCGCTCGTTCGAGGCCTACCCGATCATCGTCCAGATCGGCGGCGCGACCGCGGTGCCGGTCCCGCTGACCGACGGGGACGTGCACGACCTGGACGCGATGCTGGCCGCGATCACCGAGCGGACCCGGCTGGTCTTCGTCTGCAACCCCAACAACCCGACCGGCACCGTGGTCCGCCGCGCCGAGCTGGAGCGCTTCCTGGACGCAGTCCCCGCCGACGTGCTGGTGGTGCTGGACGAGGCGTACACCGAGTTCGTCCGCGACGCCGGGGTGCCGGACGGCATCGAGCTCTACCGGGACCGGCCCAACGTCTGCGTGCTGCGCACCTTCTCCAAGGCCTACGGCCTGGCCGGGCTGCGGGTCGGCTTCGCGGTCGCGCACGAGCCGGTGGCGAACGCGCTGCGGCAGACCGCGGTGCCGTTCGGCGTCAGCCAGCTGGCCCAGGACGCGGCGGTGGCCTCGCTGCGCTCCGAGGACGCGCTGCTGGAGCGGGTGGCCGCGCTGGTCGCCGAGCGCGACCGGATCGAGGCCGCGCTGGCCGCCCAGGGCTGGACCGTGCCGGTGTCGCAGGCCAACTTCGTCTGGCTCCGGCTCGGCGGCCGGACCGCGGACTTCGCCGCGGCCTGCGCCGAGGCCGGGGTGGTGGTCCGCCCGTTCGCCGGTGAGGGGGTCCGGGTGACCATCGGCGAGGTCGAGGCGAACGACCTGTTCCTGCAGACCGCCGAGGTGTTCCGGAAGACGCTCTAGCCGCCCGGCTGGCAAGGCGCTGTCGGGGGGTTAGCGGGTTTCTGGGAGCGGCGGGCCGCACGGTCGGCCGACTGGCGGGAAACACCCAGGCGGCGGGGGCCTCTGCCGGGAATGCCCGGTATTCGACGGCCCGCCGCTGCCAGCCCGCTCCCAGGAACCGGCCAGCAGATCGAAGGCAAGCCCGGCCAGGCTCCCCGGCATGAAGGTGCTTCCACAACGGCGCAGAGCCGCTCTCCTCAACTCCCTGCTCGCCGTGTGCCTGCTGGCCGGAGCCGGGGCCGCGTACGCCTCGGTCGGGTCCGGGTCCTCGGCCAGGACGACCAGTACCACCAGCACCGCGACCGTGCAGAAGGGCACCGTGCTGGCCACGGTGAGCGGGTCGGGCTCGCTGGTCTCGCCCTCGGACGCCGGCGACAGCTTCGTCACCGGCGGGACCGTCACCAAGGTCTACGTGGCGGCGGGGGACAAGGTCAGCAAGGGCGAGATCCTGGCCGAGGTCGACCCGACCAGCGCGAACGCGACGCTCGCCGAGGCGCGGGACGCGCTGGTCACGGCAAAGGCCCAACTCACCGACGCCGAGGCCGGAACCACCGGCAGCACGGTCAGCGCCAGCGCGGTCGCCTCGGCCGAGGCGCAGGTCTCGCAGGCCGAGAGCACGGTCACCAGCGCGCAGGCCGCGGTGGACGGCACGGTGCTCAGGGCGAGCGTCGCCGGGACGGTGGCCTCGGTCGGCAACAAGGTCGGCGACACCGTCTCCGGCAGCTCCGGCAGCAGGTCGGCCGCTTCGAGCACGTCGTCGTCCAGTACCCCCAGCGGGTTCGTGGTGATCACCAATCCGGCCGGGATGCAGGTCACCGCCGACTTCTCGGAGACCGACGCGCTGAAGCTGAAGAAGGGCATGGGCGCCACGGTCACCCTCAGCGCGACCGAGGCCACCCTCAACGCCAAAGTGCTGTCCGTCAGTTCGCTTCCGGTGAGCAGCAGTTCATCCGGCGGCAGCTCGTCCACCGCGGTCCAGTACCAGGCGACCCTGGTCATCACCAGCAGCACCGCGGGCCTGCGCACCGGCCTGTCGGCCACCGTCGCGGTCGCCACCGGCTCCGCGACCAACGCCCTCTACCTGCCGACCGCGGCGGTGACCGGCACCGGCAGTACCAGGACGGTGACCCTGGTCAACGCGGACGGCAGCACTCAGACGAAGTCGGTGACGGTCGGCGTCGAGGGCAGCAGCGGCATCCAGATCGTCTCTGGGCTGACCCTGGGCCAGACGGTGCGGATCACCACGGTGTCGCAGTCCGGCAGCGGCGGCTTCCCCGGGGCGGCGGGGGCGGTGGCCGCTTCGGCGGTGGCGGTGCGGGCGGCGGCGCGGCGGGCATCCCCGGTGGCGCGGACGGAGCCCGCTGACGGCGGCACGACCGCCACGGAGATCACCACGGTGCGGTCCGTCAGGGCCGCCGATCTGAAGCCGGGTCAGACCGCGACCGTCGAGGGCACCACCAACAGCTCAGGAAACGCCACCACCACGGTCACCGAGGGGGGCTGACCGTGGTGGCGGGGGGAAGCGGGATCAGCTTGAGGGCGTGGCCGGCGGCGGGGTCGCCCCGGCCGCGTCGCCGCCCGGGGTAGGCAGCAGGGCACTGCAGACCTTGTACGCGGCTGCGGTCTTCGGGTCGGCGGTGTTGATCGACCGCGGATTGGTGTTCGCCGGGACGGTCACCCCGTGGTCCTTCATGCAGCTGCTGAAGGCGGCCATCGCGGTGCCGCCGCCGGCGCCGCCGCGGTTGCCGCCGAAGCCGCCGAAGCCGCCCTTCGGGGCCAGTGAGGCGCAGGCCTTCATCGCGGCCTGCGCGCTGGGGTTGGCCGAGGCCCCGCCGAAGCCGCCGAATCCGCCGCGGCCGTAACCGCCGCTCGGGCGGTCGCTGGGGTTGCGGCTGAAGCCGCCGGACGGGCGGTCGCTCGGGTTGCGGCTGAAGTTGCCGCCCCCCGGCCGCCCGGTGGGCATGGTGACACCGTGCTGGGACAGGCAGTTCCGGTACGCGGTGAACTGGGCGCTGCCGGACGCGGAACCGGAGGCGGACGGCTGGGCCGTCGCGGCCGAGGGGGAGGACGACGAGCAGCCCGACAGCAGCAGCGCGCCGAGGCTGACTATTCCGGCGGCGGCGAGGGCACGAGGATGGAGGCGGGTCATAAGGCCTGACCTCACCGCACCGGGGTGCGTAGGGCCTGCATGAAGCCTGGCAACTTGCTGGGATTTACGTGCCGCCGCAGACATCCGGAACCGAGAGGAACGGGCACCGTGCCCCGTTCTGTCCGGTTTTCTGTGATCGAACCGGCGTCAACGTACCCAGCGAACTCCCAGACACCTCCCAGAGCTTCGCAGGACGGGCGGGACAGTCTGTGCCGCATGAAGGTGCTCCCACGACGGCGCAGGGCCGTCCTGTTGAACTCCGTACTCGGCCTGGTGCTGGTCACAGGCGCGGGAGCCGCGTACGCGTCCGTGAACAGCAGCAGTAGCAGCAGCTCCAAGAACGCCGCCCGTACGGCGACTGTCGAGCGCGGCACAGTGCTGGCCACGGTGTCCGGATCGGGGTCGCTGACCTCGCCGACCGACGCCGGTGTCAACTTCACCACCGGCGGGACGCTCACCGCGGTGGACGTCTCCCCGGGTCAGAAGGTGACCGCGGGCCAGGTGCTGGGGAAGGTCGATCCGACCTCCGCCAATGAGACGCTGAGCTCCGCCGAGGCGCAGCTCACCTCCGCCGAGGCCAACCTCACCGCGGTCGAGAGCGGTCAGAGCTCCAGCAACAACAGCGGCGGCGGCAACAGCGGCGGCAGCGGCGGTGGCAACAGCACCGGCGGCAGCAATGTCAGCGACAGCACCGGCGGCGGCACCGGCCGCTCCGGCGGGACCACTCCCACCGCGCAGACCTCGCCGAAGCCCACCGCCAGCCGCACGCCGACCAGCCCGGCCGCCCCCACCGCGACGGCCACCGCCAGTGCCTCGGCCAAGAAGACCGACTCGGTGCAGGACGCCGCCTACGTGCAGGCCGCCAGCGCCACGGCGACGGTGGACCCGGCCCAGCTGGCGTCCGCCGAGCAGCAGGTCACCTCGGCGCAGAACGCCGTGGACGCGGCCCAGCGCGCGGTCGCCGGGACGGTGCTGAAGGCCCCGGTCAGCGGCACGGTCGCGTCGGTCACCGGCAAGGTCGGCGACACCGTCTCCGGCACCTCCTCCTCCGGCGGCGGCGGGTCGTCCAGCAGCTCCAGCAGCTCCAGCTCCTCGGCCCTCAGCGGCTTCGTGGTGATCACCAACCCGACCGGGATGGAGGTCTCGGCGGACTTCTCCGAGGCCGACGCGCTGAAGCTGAAGGCGGGCCAGCCGGCCACGGTGACCCTGAACGCGCAGACCGGCACCGTCCTCAACGCCAAGCTGCTGTCCATCAGTTCGCTTCCGGTCAGCAGTTCCTCCGGCAGCGGCGGCGGTGGCGGCAACTCGTCCAGCGCGGTGCAGTACGCGGCGCTGCTGGCGATCACCAGTGACACCTCCGCCCTGCGCACCGGCCTCAGCGCCAGCGTGCAGGTGGTGACCGGTTCGGCGACCAACGCCCTCTACCTGCCCACCGCGGCGGTGACCGGGACCGGCGCGGCCAGCTCCGTCACCGTGGTCGAGGCGGACGGGACGACCAAGCGCCAGACGGTGACCGTCGGCGTGCAGGGCGACACCGACGTGCAGATCACCGACGGGGTGACCGAGGGCGAGAAGGTGCAGTTGACGGTCGTCGCCAGCACCGGTTCCGGCGGCTTCCCGGCCGGCGGCTTCCCGGGCGGCTTCTCCCGGGTCGGCGGTGGCGGCGGCGCAGGTCGCGGCGGCTTCGGCGGCGGTGGTCGGGGATGAGGCTGGGCCGGCGGGAAGCACCGCCGAAGCGTGAGGCCCAGCCGGAGGGGCCGCGGTCGCGCGGCCCGATCCCGATCGTCGCGGTGCGCCGCCTGGTCAAGACCTACGGCCACGGCGACGCCGAGGTGCACGCCCTCAGCGGCCCCTTCGACGCCGAGGGCGTGGAGCAGGGCATCGATCTGACCATCCATCAGGGCGATTTCGTCGCCATCATGGGCAGTTCGGGTTCCGGTAAGTCGACCCTGATGAACATCCTGGGCTGCTTGGACGCGCCCACCTCGGGCCGCTATCTGCTGGACGGCATCGACGTCGGCCACTTGGACGAGAGTCAGCTCTCCCTGGTCCGGAACCGCAAGATCGGTTTCATCTTCCAGTCGTTCAACCTGGTGCCGCGCACCACCGCGCTGGCGCAGGTCGAACTCCCGTTGGCCTACGCCGGGGTGAAGGCGGCCGAGCGCCGCCGCCGCGCCGTGGCCGCACTCACCCTGGTCGGCCTGGCCGACCGGGCCGACCACCGTCCCAATGAACTCTCCGGCGGTCAGCAGCAGCGGGTCGCCGTGGCCAGGGCCCTGGTGACGGCCCCGGCGATGCTGCTGGCGGACGAGCCGACCGGGAACCTGGACAGCCGCAGTACCGACGACGTGCTGGCGATCGTGGACCGGTTGAACGCCTCCGGCCGCACCATCGTCCTGATCACCCACGAGGACGAAGTCGCCCGGCACGCCAAGCGCGTGGTCCGGCTGGTGGACGGCCGGGTCTACTCCGACGTGCGGCAGGCGCCGCTGGCCGGACTGCCGCCCGCGCTGCTCGACCCGGACGACTTCGCCGCGCACTCCCTGCACACGCAGAATGCCACCAACATCCTGACCGGAGGCACCCGGTGAACCCGTTCCAGACCCTGCGGTTCGCCTTCGGCGGCCTCGCCGCCAACAAGGTCCGCTCCGGGCTCACCATGCTGGGCGTGCTGATCGGCGTCGCCGCGGTGATCCTGCTGCTGGCCGTCGGCAACGGCTCCTCCCAGGCCGTCAAGAACTCGATCGAGGCCCTCGGCACCAACTCGCTGACCGTCTCCTCCGGCGCGGGCCAGGCCAACTCGACCGCGACCAGCACCAAGCCGCTGACCGTCGCCGACGCCAAGGCGCTGGCCGACCCGTCCCAGGCCCCCGACATCAAGGGCGTCGCCCCCGAGGTCACCACCTCGGGCACGGCGATCTACCAGGGCACCTCGCACAGCGTCGGCTCGGTGGTCGGCACCTACCCGGCCTACTTCGAGGCGTCCAACAGCAAGGTGGCCAAGGGCGACTACTTCAGCGACGACGACGTGCTCAACTCCCGCAAGGTCGCGGTGATCGGCTCCACCACCGCGACCGACCTGTTCGGCACGGCCAGCCCGATCGGCAAGGTGATCACCATCGGCGGCACGCCGTTCACCGTGGTCGGCGAGCTGGCCACCAAGGGCGGCACCGGCTTCCAGGACCCGGACGACGTGGTCATCGCACCGCTGCCGACCGTGCAGAACGCCTTCACCGGCTTCGGCTCGCTCAGCCAGATCCTGGTCGAGGCGACCTCCGCGGACGCCACCACCAACGCCCAGAACGAGATCACCACGATCCTGATGGGCACCCACGGCATCCACAGCGCCACCGCCCTGGACTTCCGGGTGAGCAGCCAGACCTCCCTGCTGAGCACCCAGAGCTCCACCACCCAGACCTTCACCGTGCTGCTCGGCGCCGTCGCCGCGATCTCGCTGCTGGTCGGCGGGATCGGGATCACCAACATCATGCTGGTCACGGTCACCGAGCGGACCAGGGAGATCGGCATCCGCAAGGCCATCGGCGCACCCAAGGGCGTGATCCTGGGCCAGTTCCTGGCCGAGTCCACCCTGCTCTCCCTGGTCGGCGGCGGCCTCGGCGTCGCCGCGGCGCTGATCGGGTCGCACTTCACCATCGTCGGCATCAAACCCGTGGTGATCCCGGAGTCGGTGTACGGGGCCTTCGGCATCGCCGTCGCCATCGGCCTGTTCTTCGGCGGCTACCCCGCCAGCCGGGCTGCGAGCCTGCGCCCCATCGAGGCACTCCGCCATGAGTGACCGTCACTTCCCTGAGAGGACAACCGACATGGCCGGACGCCACACCGACCTGGTCAAGACCGAATCCTTCGTCCCCGGCCTGCGCGAGGAGCCGACCGAGGAGCTGGCGCTGCTGGACTCCGGCGACCTCTCCCCCGAGGAGATCCTGGCCGAGGCCCCGGACGCCAGGGACATCAGCGCCGAGCTGGCTGCGCCCCCGCGCCGCAAGCTGCCCTGGCTGACGCTGGCCCTGTGCGGCGGCGTGGTCGCCGCGCTGGCCTTCGCCGGCGGCGCCCTGGTCGAGAAGAACAACCTGACCGGGTCCACCCCGAGCGCGGCCGGCGGCAACTTCGCCGGCTTCAACCGCGGCGGCGCGACCGCCGGCACCGGCGGCGCCAACCGCCAGGGCACCGGCACCGGCGGCGGGGGCGGCGGGGGAGCGACCACCGGAACCGTCAAGCTGGTCGACGGCAGCACCGTCTACCTCACCGACAGCTCCGGCAATGTGGTCAAGGTCACCACCGGCAGCTCCACCAAGGTCAGCGTCACCAAGAACGGCAAGGTCAGCGACCTGCAGCCGGGCCAGAGCGTCACCGTCCTGGGCAGCACCGACGCCTCCGGCGACCTGGCCGCGACCACCGTCACCGAGGGCGCCAGCCCGTTCGGAGCGGGAGGGTTCGGCGGCTTCGGCGGCTGACCGTCCTCATCTTTTCTTCACAGCAGCGCCCTAGGGTGCTGCTCACCCTCCGTCCCATCCCGTCAGGGGCCTCCATGGACAGCACCGAAGCCAGCCTGCTGGTCGTCGACGACGAGCCCAACATCCGCGAGCTGCTCTCGGCCTCGCTCCGCTTCGCGGGCTTCGCCGTCGCCTCCGCCGCCTCCGGCGCCGAGGCAGTCGCCGCGGTGGCCCGGCACCGGCCCGACCTGGTGCTGCTCGACGTGATGCTGCCGGACATGGACGGCTTCGCCGTGGTCCGGCGGCTCCGCGACGAGCAGCCGGGCAGCCCGGCCGGACGCGGCGGCGAGCGGGACCGGATCCCGGTGATCTTCCTCACCGCCAAGGACGGGGTGGACGACAAGATCAGCGGGCTGACCGCGGGCGGCGACGACTACGTCACCAAGCCGTTCAGCCTGGAGGAGCTGATCGCCCGGATCCGGGCGATCCTGCGCCGCACCGGCGGCCCGGCCGACGCGGGCCGGCTGGTGGTGGCCGACCTGGAGCTGGACCCGGTCGGCCACCAGGTGGTCCGGGCCGGGCGGCAGGTCTCGCTCTCGCCCACCGAGTTCAAGCTGCTCGAATACCTGATGAGCAACACCGGCCGGGTGGTCTCCAAGATGCAGATCCTGGACCACGTCTGGGCCTACGACTTCGGCGGCGACCTCAGCATCGTCGAGTCCTACATCTCCTACCTGCGGCGGAAGATCGACCCGGGGGTCGAGGGCACGCCCAAGTTGATCCACACCGTCCGAGGAATCGGCTATGTCCTTCGCCGCCCGCCTGCCTAGGCGCACCTACCGCTTCCTCCGCGGCGGCCTCTCGCTGCGCGGCCGGCTGCTGGTCCTGGTCGTGGTGCTGGTCGCGGCCGGGCTCGCGGTCAGCGACGTGCTGGTGCTCGGCACGGTCAAGGTCCAGCTGGTGCAGCGGGTCGACGACCAGCTGACCCGGTTCGCCGGCTCGATGGGGAAGCACCCGGCCGGCTTCGGCTTCGGCCGCCCCGGCGCGCTGCCGGGGTACGACGAGTCCGGGCTGCCCAGCCGCTACGTGGTGACCTTCCGCAATCCCGACGGCAGTTACGGCGACCAGTTCCGCCAGCCGGTGACCGCCACCGACCCGCGCCCGGCGCTGCCGCGGCTCAGCGCGGAGGGCCTCTCCGACCGGGTGGGCAAGCCCTTCACCGTGCCCAGTGACCACGGCGGCGGCGAGTGGCGGGTGCTGGTCCTGCCGGTGGTCCCGCCGACCGCCGGGGCCGCCCCCGCGAACTACCCGGACGCCGTGGTGGTCGCCTCCTCGCTGGAGGACACCGACGCCACCGTCGCCAAGCTGAGCAACGGCTTCCTCGCCATCGGCGTCGCCGTCCTGCTGCTGATCGCGCTGGCCGGCTGGTTCGCGGTGCGCACCGGGCTGAAGCCGCTGCGCCGGATCGAGACCACCGCCACCGAGATCGCCGCGGGCCACCCGCTCTCGCACCGGATGCCGGAGGGCTCCCAGCGCACCGAGGTCGGCCGCCTCGCCGCCTCGCTCAACTCGATGCTGGCGCAGATCGAGTCGGCCTTCGCCGCCCGCGCCGCCTCCGAGGGCCGGATGCGCCGCTTCGTCGCCGACGCCAGCCATGAGCTGCGCACCCCGCTCGCCGGCATCCGCGGCTTCGCCGAGCTGTACCGGATGGGCGCGCTCAGCGAGGAGGCCGACGTCAAGCGCACCATGGTCCGGATCGAGAGCGAGGCGGTCCGGATGGGCGGCCTGGTCGAGGACCTGCTCACGCTCGCCCGGCTGGACGAGCAGCGCCCGCTCGAACTCGCCCCGATGGACCTGCGCACCCTCGCCGCCGACGCCCTGCACGACACCACCGCGCTCGACCCCACCCGCCCGGTCGCGCTGACCGGTCCCGGCGGCGACACCGCCCCCACCGCGGCCCTGGTCCTCGGCGACGAGGCGCGGCTGCGCCAGGTGGTCACCAACCTGGTCGGCAACGCGGTCAAGCACACCCCGCCGGGCACCCCGGTCCGGATCGGCGTCGGCACCCTGAACGGCCACGGCGTGATCGAGGTCGCGGACCACGGACCGGGGTTGACGGACGATCAGGCCGCCCGGGTGTTCGAACGCTTCTACCGGGTCGACTCCTCCCGCAGTCGCCACGACGGCGGCGGCGCGGGCCTCGGCCTGGCCATCGTCTCCGCCCTCACCAGCGCCCACCACGGCGAGGTCGAACTGCTCACCGCGCCCGGCGCGGGCGCGGTCTTCCGGGTCCGCATTCCGGCCGTTCACTGAGACACGCCCCCCGGTGCAAGCGCTGGGAACCTCTGAGCGATAATACTTTGTGAATGTGTTCACGTTCACAAAGGAGCACTGACGTGGAGCTTGCCCTGGCCCACGAGACGATGGCGCGTTGGCAGTTCGGCGTCACCACCGTCTACCACTTCCTCTTCGTCCCGCTGACCATCAGCCTCTCCGTCCTCACCGCCGGGCTGCAGACCGCCTGGGTCCGCACCGGCAAGGCGTCCTACTTCAAGGCCACCAAGTTCTGGGGCAAGCTCTTCCTGATCAACATCGCGATGGGCGTGGTCACCGGGATCGTCCAGGAGTTCCAGTTCGGCATGAACTGGTCCGCCTACTCACGGTTCGTCGGCGACATCTTCGGAGCTCCGCTCGCGATGGAGGCGCTGATCGCCTTCTTCTTCGAGTCCACCTTCATCGGCCTCTGGATCTTCGGCTGGGAACGGCTCCCCCGGAAGATCCACCTGGCCTGCATCTGGATGGTCTCGCTCGGCACCGTCCTCTCCGCGTACTTCATCCTCGCCGCCAACTCCTGGATGCAGCACCCGGTCGGCTACCGGATCGGCGCCAACGGCCGGGCCCAGCTCACCGACATCGGCCGGGTGCTGTTCCAGAACACCACCCTGGTGGTCGTCTTCCACACCCTCACCGCCGCGTTCCTCACCGGCGGCGCGTTCATGGTCGGCATCGCCGCGTACCAGCTCCGCCGGCAGGCCCGGCTCGGCGAGACCAGCAGCGACAAGATCGCCTCGATGCGGACCTCGCTCCGGCTCGGCCTGGTGGTCACCGTCGTCTTCGGCCTCGGCACCGCGATCAGCGGCGACAGTCTCGGCAAGGTCATGTTCGAGCAGCAGCCGATGAAGATGGCCGCGGCGGAAGCCCTGTGGGACACCGCGCAGCCGGCCCCCTTCTCGGTCTTCGCCTACGGCAACGTCTCCGAGGGCCGCAACACCATAGAGATCTCCATCCCCGGCCTGCTCTCCTTCCTGGCCACCGGGAACTTCCACGACGCCGTCCCCGGCATCAACAACGTCCAGGCCCAGGAGAAGGCCAAGTACGGCGACCTCGCCCCCACCTACGAGCCCAACATCCCCACCGCGTTCTGGGGCTTCCGCTGGATGATCGGCTTCGGGATGACCTCCTTCGCGGTCGCCCTGGCCGGACTCTGGCTCACCCGCAAGCGGCTCTGGCTCGCCCCCGAACACCGCCGCGCCCCGGACCAGATGCCGCTGCTGATGCTCACCCGCAACCGCGAGCTCGGCCCCTTCCTCAGCACCTGGGCCTGGCGCATCGCCGTGCTCACCCTCGGCTTCCCGCTGATCGCCAACTCCTGGGGCTGGATCTTCACCGAGACCGGCCGCCAACCCTGGTCCGTCTACGGGCTGATGACCACCGCCGACGCGGTCTCCCCCACCGTCTCCGTCGGCGAACAGCTCACCTCGCTGATCGTCTTCACCCTCCTCTACGCGGTGCTCGCCGTGGTCGAGGTCAAGCTCCTGGTCACCTACGCCAAGGCCGGCCCCACCGACGAGGAGCCCCCCAGCACCGACCCCACCCTCCGCGGCGGCCCGTCCGACGACGCCGACAAGCCGCTGGCCTTCGCGTACTGAGAGGAGAGAGCCATGCACCTGCACGACGTCTGGTTCGTCCTGATCGCCGTCCTCTGGATCGGCTACTTCTTCCTGGAGGGCTTCGACTTCGGCGTCGGCGTCCTCACCAAGGCCCTGGCCCGCGACGAGCGGGAGCGGCGGGTGCTGATCAACACCATCGGCCCGGTCTGGGACGGCAACGAGGTCTGGCTGCTCACCGCCGGCGGCGCGACCTTCGCCGCGTTTCCCGCCTGGTACGGGACGCTGTTCAGCGGGTTCTACCTGCCGCTGCTGCTGATCCTGGTCTGCCTGATCGTCCGCGGCGTCGCCTTCGAGTACCGGGCCAAGCGTTCCGACGAACGCTGGAAGCGGCGGTGGGAGCACGCCATCTTCTGGACCTCGCTGCTGCTGGCCTTCCTCTGGGGGGTGGCCTTCGCCAACATCGTGCACGGCACGAAGATCGACAAGGCCGGGGACTACGTGGGGAACGTCTTCGACCTGCTCCACCCCTACGCCCTGCTGGGCGGGCTGGTGACGCTCACCCTCTTCACCTTCCACGGCGCGGTGTTCGTCTCGCTGAAGACCCTCGGCGAGATCCGCGACCGGGCCAGGGCGCAGGCCCGGTGGTACGGGGTCGCCGCGGCGGTGCTCGCGGTGGCGTTCCTGGTGTGGACCCAGGTGGACGGCGGCGACGGGTGGTCGCTGGGCGCGATGGTGGTGGCCGCCCTGGCCCTGGTCGCCGCGCTCGGCCTGAACGAGGCCGGGAGGGAAGGCTGGGCCTTCCTCCTCTCCGGGGTGACGATCGTCGCCGCGGTGGCGATGCTGTTCCTCTCGCTCTACCCGGACGTCATGCCGTCCTCCCTCGACCCGGCCTGGTCACTGACCGTCAGCAACGCCTCGTCCTCGGCGTACACCCTTCGGGTGATGACCTGGGTTGCCGGGGTCATGACTCCGCTGGTGCTCTGTTACCAGGGCTGGACCTATTGGGTCTTCCGCAGGCGGATCGGGGTCCGCAACATTCCTGTCTGAAGCTTTGCCTGCGGCGCGGGGGGTTGCATGGCAGCGGGTGTGGGCCGGGTCGGGGTAGTCGCTCTGGGGCCTGCTGCGAAACGGGTGCTTGGAGTCGAGGTGCCTTTGCTACGCCGCTCGCACCCGTTTCTCGCTTTGACGGCCCCTGCCGCGACCACCCCGCCCCGTCCCACCCCCTCCCGTGCGTAGGGGGGAACAAACAACGCTGCGCACGCCGCAGTTTCGTCCGGGGCTCGGCTTGAATCGAATGTCTGAGGTGTGTGATGAAGCCCGTTGATCCGAGGTTGGTGCGGTACGCCGGGGGATTCCTGCTGACGTCGGTGGCCCTGGGGGTGCTGGGCGCCGGGCTGGTGATCGCGCAGGCGATGCTCGTCGCCGAGATCGTCGTCGGGTGCTTCCAGCGGCACGCGTCGGTGGGCCTGCCCTTGGCGCTGTTGGCCGGGGTCAGTGTGCTCAGGGGAGCCGTCGCCTGGGGGACCGAGGTCGCGGCGCACCGGGCCTCGGCGACGGTGAAGTCGCAGCTGAGGGAGCAACTGTTGGAGCGGGCTGCCCAGTTGGGCCCCTCCTGGCTCGCCGGGCAGCGCAGCGGTGAGCTGGTCACCTTGGCCACCAGGGGTGTTGACGCCTTGGACGACTACTTCGCGCGCTACCTGCCGCAGTTGGCGCTCGCCGTGGTGGTCCCGGTGGCGGTGATCGCCCGGATCCTGTTCGCCGACTGGCTCTCCGCGTTGATCATTGTGCTGACGCTGCCGTTGATCCCGGTCTTCATGGTGTTGATCGGGCTCGCCACGCAGAGTGCGACGGACCGTCAGTGGGCCGTGCTGGGACGCCTGTCGCACCACTTCCTGGACGTGGTCGCCGGGTTGCCGACGCTCAAGGTCTTCGGCCGGGCCAAGGCGCAGGCTGAGGCCATCAGGAAGACCACCGACCAGTACCGCAGGGCGACCATGCGGACCCTGCGGCTGGCCTTCATCTCGTCCCTGGCCCTGGAACTGCTGGCGACCATCTCGGTCGCCCTGGTGGCCGTGGGCATCGGCATGCGGCTGGTCGACGGCAGCCTCGACCTCTACACCGGTCTGGTGGTCCTGGTCCTCGCCCCGGAGGCGTACCTGCCGATCCGGCAAGTGGGTACTCACTACCACGCCAGCGTCGAGGGCCTGGCCGCCGCCGAACAGATCTTCGCCGTACTGGAAACACCGGCACCCACCCGGGGGGACGTCCCTGCCCCCCGGGTGTTCGACCTCTCCGTCGACCTGACCGTGGACCACGCGCCCGGACTGCACGACTTCTCCCTCACCATTACTCCTGGCGAGATCCTCGCCGTCACCGGGGTCTCCGGGGTCGGCAAGACCACCCTGCTCTCCACGATCCTCGGCTTCACCGCACCCACCACCGGCGGCGTCCGGGTCAACGGGCACGACCTGGCGACCCTCGCCGACTGGCACTCCCGCGTCGCGTGGGTCCCCCAGCACCCGCACCTGTTCCCGGGCACCGTCGCCGAGAACGTCCGACTGGCCCGCCCCGAGGCCACCGACCGCGACCTCCGCGCCGCGTTGGAAGCCGCGCACGCCTGGGAGTTCGTCTCCGCACTCCCCCTCGGCACGGAGACCCCCCTCGGCGAGAACGGCCACGGCCTCTCCGCAGGCCAGCGCCAGCGCCTCGCGCTGGCACGGGCATTCCTCGCCGACCGCCCGCTGGTCCTGCTGGACGAGCCCACCGCCAACCTGGACGGCGCGGCGGAAGCCGCGGTCGTGGACGCGATCCGTGCGCTCGCCCGCGACCGCACGGTCATCCTGACTGCGCACCGCCCCGCGCTGCTAGCTCTGGCAACCCGTCAACTGACCCTCACAGCAAGCACCCCGGACGAAACCACGGCGTGCGCACCACGCCTTTTCACCCCCTACGCACGGGAGGGGGTGGGACGGGGCGGGGTGGTCGCGGCAGGGGCCGTCAAAGCGAGAAACGGGTGCGAGCGGCGTAACAAAGGCACCTCGACTCCAAGCACCCGTTTCGCAGCAGGCCCCA
>NZ_JBHFAB010000007.1:244909-330283 GCF_042510955.1 Streptacidiphilus cavernicola | reverse complement strand
AACGACTCGCCACCCGCTGGGAACGCCGCCTCAACCTCCACAACGCCCTCGTCTCACTGGGTTGCACGCTCATCTGCTGGCGACGACTCAAGAAGGCCACCACATGATCGTGTTACGAGCTCTTACCCGCCAATTGTTCGCGAGTGATCTCTCGCACCCTTGGCTTCTGTTCGTCGCGGATCGCTCTGTCGACCTGCTCTTGGCATGTCGAGTCGAGTCGGAACGCGGCTGGATCAGCAAGATGCTTTCCAGCGTGAGTGACCATGCCACCTATTCCGCCTTGATTGACATCTACGCTGCTGAAGGTTCCGTATTGGAGGCGAGGCGAGGCGAGGCGAGGCGAGGCGAGGCGAGGCGTGGTCGTGTCCGAAATGCTTTGGTGCACGGCAATCCTGCCGGATTTTCCATTGTCGAGTCTGTGCGTGAGTACGCCGAGTTTCTGAGCGGTGCTGCACTCAGCCTCGGCCTTGAGTCCTACGTGGAGGGCAGGGCGCCGACTGCCGTGTTCGGTCACAAGACCGACGAACTGATGGCGATGACTGCGGGGCAGGACGCCGCGAGCCACTGGCGCGCTCGGCTTGCCACGCGGCGGGTGCCAGGAGCGGACTCGACGTAGTCACACGAAGCATCACGGGCGAAATCGCTCGGCTGCCCTTTCGTGAGGGGGTCATCCGCCTTGCTGATCACAAGCAGGGTGGAGCAGGAGGAGGCGGTGGTTACATGCTGCGCCGCTTGATCTGAAAGGCATGAGAGGCTGGGGTGCATGAATCGGTTGCGTGGTGTGACCTCGCCTTATCTGCTTCAGCATGCTGCGAATCCTGTTGACTGGTGGCCCTGGGGCGACGATGCTTTTGTAGAAGCCAGGGGCCGCGACGTGCCTGTACTGCTATCAGTCGGGTATTCGTCCTGCCACTGGTGCCATGTCATGGCGCACGAGAGCTTTGAGGACGCCGAGTTGGCCGCGTACCTCAATGAGCGGTTTGTGTCCGTGAAGGTGGATCGGGAGGAGCGGCCGGACGTCGACGCCGTCTACATGGAGGCGGTGCAGGCGGCGACCGGGCAGGGCGGGTGGCCGATGACGGTGTTCATGACGCCCGACGGGGAGCCGTTCTACTTCGGGACCTACTTCCCGCCCGCGCCGCGGCATGGGCTGCCGTCGTTCCGGCAGGTGCTGGAGGGGGTGCACACCGCCTGGCGGGACCGGCGGGACGAGGTGGGGGAGGTCTCCGCCCGGATCGTCGCCGACCTGGCCGCGCGCGGGGACGTGTACGGGGCGGCCGGGCAGGCGCCGCCGGACGAGGCGGTGCTGCACGAGGCCGTGGTCGAGCTGGGACGTACCTACGACGAGGAGCACGGCGGGTTCGGCGGTGCGCCGAAGTTCCCGCCGTCGATGGCGCTGGAGTTCCTGCTCCGGCACCACGCCGCCACCGGCTCGGCGGACGCGCTGCGGATGGTCGAGGAAACCTGCTCGGCGATGGCCCGCGGCGGGATCTACGACCAGTTGGGCGGCGGCTTCGCCCGTTACGCGGTCGACGCGGAGTGGGTGGTCCCGCACTTCGAGAAAATGCTGTACGACAACGCGCTGCTGCTCCGGGTGTACCTGCACCTCTGGCGGGCCACCGGCTCCGCGCGGGCCCGGCGGGTCGCGCTGGAGACCGCGGACTTCCTGCTCGCCGAACTGCGGACCCCCGAGGGCGGGTTCGCCTCCGCGCTGGACGCGGACAGCGCCGGACCGGACGGGCACAACCACGAGGGCGCCTTCTACGCCTGGACACCCGGGCAGTTGGCCGAGGCGCTCGGCGCCGAGGACGGCGCGCGGGCGGCGGCGCTGTTCTCGGTGACGGAGGCGGGCACGTTCGAGGCGGGGGCGTCGGTGCTCCAGTTGCTGGAGGACCCGGCGGACGACGACGGGGCGTGGTTCGCCGGTGTCCGGGCCCGGCTGCTGGCGGCGCGGGCGAGTCGGCCGCGGCCGGCCAGGGACGACAAGGTGGTCGCCGCGTGGAACGGGCTGGCGATCGCCGCGCTGGCGGAGACCGGCGCGCTGCTGGACCGCCCGGACTGCGTGGAGGCCGCACTCGCCGCCGCCGACCTGCTGGTGTCGGTCCATCTCACCGCTGAGGGACGGCTGTTGCGGACCTCGCGGGACGGGCGGCCGGGCGTCGGCGCCGGGGTGCTGGAGGACTACGCCGACACCGCGGAGGGCTTCCTCGCCCTGTACTCGGTCACCGGGGAGGCGAGTTGGCTGACGCTGGGCGGGCTGCTGCTGGACCGGGTGTTGGAGCATTTTGTTGATACTGCGTCAGGTGCCTTGTATGACACGGCGAGTGACGCTGAGAAGCTGATCCGGCGGCCGCAGGATCCGACCGACAACGCGACTCCCTCCGGTTGGACCGCTGCCGCCGGTGCGCTGCTCGGATACGCCGCGCTGACCGGCTCCTCCCGGCACCGCGGGGCCGCCGAGGCGGCGCTCGGGGTGGTCACCGCGCTGGGCCCGCGGGCTCCGCGCTTCATCGGCTGGGGGCTCGCCGTGGCCGAGGCGTGCGTTGACGGGCCGCGCGAGATCGCCGTGGTCGGCCCGGACGGTGACGCCGCGACAGCGGCGCTGCACCGGACCGCGCTGCTCGGCACCGCCCCCGGCGCGGTCGTCGCCGTCGGCGAGGCGGACGCGGCGGGCGTCCCACTGCTCGCCGACCGCACTCTGCAGGGGGGCCGTCCGGCGGCGTACGTCTGCCGCCGCTTCAGCTGCGACGCCCCGGTCACCGAGCCGGCCGCGTTGGCCGAACGGATCAGGTAGCGGAGGGGCAGGGGTGCGCCGGGGGCTGCCCCGGCGCGGGCGGGCGTGGGTCGGGGGCGGATCGGGGACGGATCGGGGCCGGGCGGGCGCGGTCGGGGCAAGCGCGGGCGGGCGGCGCGGGGGCCGCGGGCGGGTGGCGCGGGGGCCGCGGGCGGCCAGGCGCGGGCGGTTGCGGGTCGGGCGCGGGCCCGCGTGGGGCGCTGCGGGTCAAGGGCTGGCGCGAGTTGCGGTGCGTGTAGGAACATCAGCCATGCCCTGGGAGATCACTCACGACGCCGCGCTTTTCCACACTGCCACAGGCGACTACCTGGCGGCGGATCCGCTGCGCTGCACCATCCTGATCAGCGTGTCCGAGCGGGTGCGGACACAGGGGCCGTTCGTGTTCGACGATGTACGCCCGGCGCGTTTCGGCTGGTGGCGCGAGGAGCCGGGCGGCCCGGTCGAGGGCGCCTTCGTGCACACCCCGCCGCACCGGCCCAGCCTCGGGCCGATGTCGGACGCGGCGGCCCGAGCGCTCGCGTTGAAGTGGCGCAGCAGCGGTACCGAGGTCGACGGGGTGATCGGCGGGACGGCCGCCGCGCGGACCCTGGCGTCGGCGTGGACCGCCCGGTTCGGCCGCTGGTCGGTGTTCCGCAAGCAACGGCTCTACCGGCTGGACGAGTTGGTGCTGCCGCCGATGGACGACGACGCCGAGCCGCGGTTGGCGACCATGCGCGACGTGTTCAGGGTCGCCCGCTGGTACTCCGGGTTCGCGGTCGACATCCGCGAGCAGGACGGCGACTACAGTGCGGAGGCCGCCCGGCGGGTGGGCGCGGGGCAGATCGCGCTCTGGGAGGTGGCGGGGGAGCCGGTGGCGATGGCCGGGTTCTCCGCGGTGATGCTGGGGCAGGGCCGGGTGTCGCCCGTCTACACCCCGCCCGAGCTGCGCGGGCGCGGGTACGCCGCGGGGGCTACGGCGGCGGCGAGCGCGGCGCTGATGACCGCGGGGGCGAAGGACGTGCTGCTGTTCACCGACCTGGCCAACCCCACCAGCAACGCCCTCTACCAGCGGCTCGGCTACCGGGCGGTGGATGACTGGGTGACCCTCGACTTCCAGCGGTAGCCCCTGCGGGGAGCGGGGAGCGGGGAGCGGGGAGCGGGGAGCGGGGAGCAGCGGGGCAGCGGGACCGCAAGGCGGCGGGGTCGCGGGTAGGCGCCGGGCCGTGGCGGTGGCAGTGGCGGCGAGGGTGGCGCGACGGGGGCGATGCCTGGTGCTGCCGCGAGGCTTTGGGCCACGGGGTGAGGGTGGCGGGGACACAGGGGGATAGCACCCACAGGGGACTGCACTCCCCGCCACAGCCAGCGGCCCCGCCAAAGCCAGCGGCCTCGCCCCAGCCCCGCGGCCCCGCGGCCCCGCCTCAGCCGACTGCGTCTGTTGACAGGGTGTCCAGGGCTTGGCCGACGAGTTCGGCGATGTTGTCCTGGCCGCCGCGTTTCGCCCAGTACTCGATGGCCTCGGTGCTCGCGGCCAGTACCGCGGCTACCTGGACCCGCAGCCGCAGCTCGTCGAGCGGTCGGTCGGCGCGCTCCGCCCGCTCGGCGAGGATCCGCAGCAGCATCTCCTTCGTGCGCTGCTGCTCGGCCACGTTCCGGGCCCGGACCAGCGGGTTGTCCTGAAGCAGCCGCATCCGCAGCAGCATGTCGTCGTGCTCACTGCCCATCACCATCCGCAGCGCGGGCAGGATCGCCGCCCGGATCGCGGTGAGCAGCGGCTCGTCCAGCGGGCGGTCCCGCAGCGCCGCCTCCATCAGCGGGTCGTAGTCGTCGCTGATGACCAGGTCTTCCTTGGTGGGGAAGTAGCGGAAGAAGGTGCTGGGCGAGACGTCCGCCTCGGCGGAGATCTGGTCGACCGTGGTGGCGTCGTAGCCCTGCTCGGTGAACAGGCGGAAGGCCGCCGCGCGGATCGCGCGGCGGGTCTTCAGCTTCTTCCGCTCCCGCAGCCCGAGGGGGGCTGCGAGCAGGTCGTCGATCCCGTTGCTCATGCCTCTGATTGTGCTGGATCGCCCGCCGGGTCGGCGACAAGCCCGCCCGCGCCGTCCGCCCCCGCGCCGTCCGCCGCGACCCGCCCCGCGACCCGCCCCGGCATCCGCAGCCCGATCAGCGCCGCGGAGAGCACCGCCGCCAGCCCGCAGACCAGCAGCACCGTGTCCATGCCGTGCAGGAACGCGCTGTGCGCGGAGACCGCCAGGGCCGCGTCATGGGTCAGCTCGGCGACCGACTGCGCGCCGGAGACCGAGCCGCGTGCGGTCTCGGCCGCGGCGCCGGGCAGCCCGTGGGTGTCCAGCCGCCCGGTGTAGATCCCGGCCAGCAGGCTGCCGAGCAGTGCCACGCCGACGGCGCTGGCAGACTGACGGAGCGTCTGCAGCAGCCCGGAGCCGACCCCGGCCCGATCCTCGGGCAGCGCGGCCATCGCCGCGCCCATCGCCGGGACCATGGTGAAGCCCATGCCGAGGCCGAGTACGGAGAGCCAGAGCGCGGTCCAGCCGTAGCCGTCCGCCACACCGGTGCCGCTGCCGAGGAACAGCGCGGCGGAGACCAGCAGTAGGCCCCCGGTGACCACCCAGCGGACCGAGACCTTGGCGACCAGCCGTTCGGCCAGCCGCGCCGCCACCAGCAGCCCGCCCATCAGCGGCATCATCCGGACGCCGGTGCCGAGCGCGTCGTTGCCGAGCACCGACTGCAGGTACTGCGGCAGCACGAACAGTGCGCCCATCAGCACAAAGGTGACCAGCACGGTGGCCAGGGTGTTCCAGCGGTAGGTGCGGTCGGCGAGCAGGCTCAGGTCGAGCATCGGGTGCGGCTGCGAGCGCTCCCGCAGCACCAGTCCGGCCAGCAGCAGCACCGAGGCGGTCAGCGTGCCGACCACGGTCACGCTGCCCCAGCCGTCGCCGGGGCCCTGGATGATGCCGAAGGTGAGCGCGCCCAGGCCGCCGACCCCGAGCACCGCGCTGAGCAGGTCCACCCGCGGTACGGCCGGGTTGCGCGACTCGGGCACCAGCAGTACCAGGGCGGCGATGCCGACCACGATCAGCGGCACGTTGACCAGGAAGATCGAGCCCCACCAGAAGTGGTTGAGCAGCGCCCCGCCGAGGATCGGCCCGAGCGGCATGCCGAGGGCCATGCCCGCGGTCATCACCGCGACCGCGCGGGGCCGTTCGCCCGGCGGGAACAGGCTGGGGATGATCGCCATGCCCAGCGGCATGATCAGCGCCCCGCCGAGGCCCATCACCGCGCGGACCGCGATCAGGGTGTCGGCCGAGTCGGCGAAGGTGCCGACCAGCGAGGCGGCGCCGAACAGGACCAGTCCGGCGATCAGCATCTTCCGCCGCCCGAAGCGGTCGCCGAGCAGCCCGGCCGGGAGCATCGCGGCGGCGAAGACCACCAGGTAGGCGTCCACGATCCACTGCAGCTGCCCGGTGTCGGCGTGCAGCTGGACGGCGAGGTCGGGCAGGGCGACGTTGAGGATCGTGCTGTCGAAGCCGAGCACCAGGACGCTGAGGCAGATGGCGCCCAGTGCCCACCAGCGGCGGGGGACCGGGACGGCCGGGTCGGGGGGTGCGTGCGTGGCGGCGACGCTGGGCGCGGTCATGGCAGGCTCCATCACTTGAGTGCTTCTGTCTTATGACAGTAACTCTCAAAAGATTGGAGGTGTCAATATTGGATGGAAGGCGGGGTCAGGCCAGCGCCGTGTAGGCGATCAGCGAGACGCCGACGTACTGCACCGTGAAGGCGGCCAGCGTGCAGAGGTGGAACACCTCGTGGAAGCCGAACCAGCGGGGCGACGGGTTGGGCCGCTTGATCCCGTAGATCACCCCGCCCGCGCTGTAGAGCAGTCCGCCGACCACCAGCAGCACCACCACCGCGATGCCGCCGGTGCGCAGGAAGTCGGGCAGGAAGAACACCGCGGCCCAACCCAGGGCCAGGTAGCAGGGGGTGTAGAGCCAGCGCGGCGCGCCGACCCAGAAGACCCGGAAGGCGATCCCGGCCAGCGCGCCGATCCAGACCAGCCAGAGCAGCAGCTGCTGCCGTCCGCCGTGCAGCAGCAGGATGGTGAACGGGGTGTAGCTGCCGGCGATGATCAGGAAGATGTTGCTGTGGTCCAGCCGCCGCAGGACCGCCTCGCCGCGCGGCCCCCAGGTGAAGCGGTGGTAGAGCGCGCTGATGCCGAACAGCATCCAGGCCGACGCGGAGTACACGGCGCAGGCGATCCGGGCCCGTTCCGATCCGGCCAGGCAGATCAGCACGATTCCGGCGGCGACGGACGCGGGGAACATCCCCGCGTGCAGCCAGCCGCGCAGCCGGGGCTTGACGGTGTCGGCGGCGGCGGTGCCGCTGGCCAGGACGTTGTCGGTCATGGGCTCAGCGTACCTACGGCACCGTAGGTTACCGATGGGTAGAGGGTGTCGCGAAGGTGTGAATCGTCACTCATGCGCGGCCCGCATTCCACCCATGTCGGCATTCGTCGCCCTACTCGGAAGTAGCCCTGTGGCCTGGGTCACTTTCGCCGCTCGGGGGCGGTATGTCGCTTTATGAATATCGGCGTTACGCTGCCAGAACCCTCAACAACGCCACCGGATCAAGGACGATTCGGTGCGAAACGGAGCGATCGTGTCGTACGAGAACTCTGCCCTGTCCACCTCCGCGCCCACGCAGCACAAGCGATTGCTCGCCTGGGTCCAGGAGATCGCAGAGCTCACCCAGCCCGACCGGATCGAGTGGTGCGACGGCTCCGAAGCCGAGTACCAGCGCCTGTGCGAACTCCTGGTCGACAAGGGGACGTTCACCCGGCTCAATCCCGAAAAACGACCCAACTCCTACTACGCCGCCTCCGACCCCAGCGATGTCGCCCGGGTCGAGGACCGTACCTTCATCTGCTCGGAGCGCGAGCAGGACGCCGGACCCACCAACCACTGGAAGGCCCCCGCGGAGATGCGGGCGGTCTTCGGGGAGCTCTTCGAGGGCTCGATGCGTGGTCGCACCATGTATGTCGTCCCGTTCAGCATGGGACCGGTCGGATCCCCTCTCGCCGCGTGCGGCGTCGAGATCACGGACTCCGCCTACGTGGCCGTCTCCATGCGGGTGATGACCCGGATGGGACAGGCGGTGCTGGACCACCTCGGCGAGGACGGCGACTTCGTCAGGGCCGTGCACAGCCTGGGCGCGCCGCTCGCCGAAGGGCAGCAGGACGTCTCCTGGCCCTGCAACGACACCAAGTACATCTCGCACTTCCCGGAGAGCCGCGAGATCTGGTCCTACGGCTCCGGCTACGGCGGCAACGCGCTGCTCGGCAAGAAGTGCTACGCCCTGCGGATCGCGTCGACCATGGCGCGGGACGAGGGCTGGCTGGCCGAGCACATGCTGATCCTCAAGCTCACCCCGCCGGCCGACGCGGCCGGTCCGGGCGAGCCGGTCTACGTCACCGCCGCGTTCCCGAGCGCCTGCGGCAAGACCAACCTGGCCATGCTCCAGCCCACGATCCCGGGCTGGACGGTGGAGACGGTCGGCGACGACATCGCCTGGATGCGCTTCGGCGCGGACGGGCGGCTGCACGCCATCAACCCGGAGTTCGGCTTCTTCGGGGTCGCCCCCGGCACCGGCGCCGACACCAACGCCAACGCGGTCGAGTCGATGTGGGGCAACACGGTCTTCACCAACGTCGCGCTGACCGACGACGGCGACGTGTGGTGGGAGGGCCTCACCGAGGAGCCCCCGGCGCACCTCACCGACTGGCGCGGGAACAGCTGGACCCCCGAGTCCGGGACCCCGGCCGCGCACCCCAACGCGCGGTTCACCGTCCCCGCCTCGCAGTGCCCGATCATCGCTCCGGAGTGGGAGGACCCGGCCGGGGTGCCGATCTCGGCGATCCTCTTCGGCGGACGCCGCGCCAGCGCGGTCCCGCTGGTCACCGAGTCCTTCGACTGGCAGCAGGGCGTCTTCCTCGGCGCCAACGTCGCCAGCGAGAAGACCGCGGCGGCCGAGGGCACGGTCGGCGAGCTGCGCCGGGACCCCTTCGCCATGCTGCCGTTCTGCGGCTACAACATGGGCGACTACTTCGCCCACTGGGTGAAGCTGGGGCAGCAGGCGGACCCGGCGAAGCTGCCGAGGATCTACTACGTGAACTGGTTCCGCAAGAACGCCGACGGGAAGTTCGTCTGGCCCGGGTTCGGCGAGAACAGCCGCGTGCTCAAGTGGATCGTCGGACGGCTGCGCGGCACCGCCGAGGGCGTGGAGACGCCGATCGGCGTGCTGCCGACCCGCGCGGCGCTGGACCTGGACGGCCTGGACCTCGACCCGGCCGACCTGGACCTGCTGCTCAGCGTGGACCCGGAGATCTGGCGGCAGGAAGCCGCGCTGGTCCCCGAGCACCTGGAGCGGTTCGGCGAGCACATGCCGAAGGAGCTCTGGGCCGAGTACGACAAGCTGGTCGCCCGCCTGGCCTGACCCGTCAGGAGCCCGGCTGCTCAGGGGATCGGCCCTCGGGAGCCGGGCCCGGTCAGGAGCCCAGCAGGGAGAGTGCCGCCGCGTGGGCGTCCATGCGGCGGCACGCCAGCATCGCGGTCGCGGTGTCCTGCCGGGCCGCGGCGACCACCAGCAGCCGCCCGGCCAGGGCGTGCGCGTGGTCGTGCAGCTCGGCCGGGGAGCGGCCGGAGTCGCGGTCGGCCTCGGAGCGCAGCACCGCGGCGGTCGGCGACAGCGCGCTGATCCTGGCCGCGATCTGTTCCAGCGCGGCGTCCAGCTCGGCCCGGCGCGCGGGGTCGGCGGTGCGCCGCCGGACCGCGGCGGTGGCCGCGTGCAGCGCGGCCAGATGGCCGGTGAGCTGCGAGCCCGCGGCGGCGCCCGGCCCGTCCGGGAGCCGGTCGTGCAGGCTGCTGTTGTGGGCACGGGCCGGCGGATGCCGACGGGTGCCGGGGGCGGTCTTGGGCTGCTCGTACATGCGGCGCCCCCTCGGGGCCGGTGGAGAAACGTTGGCGGGACACCATCCTAACTTGGACCCAGTCCAAACTGGATGGTGTCCACATAGTGTCCACGTGGTGTCCCGCTACGGCTGCTTGTAGCCGTCCAGGAAGGTGCCGATGCGGGTCACCGCGTCGGTCAGCTCCTCCGCCCGGGGCAGGGTGACCAGGCGGAAGTGGTCCGGATCGGGCCAGTTGAAGCCGGTGCCCTGGACCACGAAGATGTGCTCCTGCTTCAGCAGGTCCAGCACCAGCTGGGCGTCGTCCTTGATCTTGTGGACCTTGGGGTCGAGCCGGGGGAAGGCGTAGAGCGCGCCCTTGGGCTTGACACAGGAGACGCCGGGGATGTCGTTGAGCAGCTTCCAGGCGGCGTCGCGCTGCTCGCGCAGCCGTCCGCCGGGGAGGATCAGGTCCTTGATGGACTGCCGGCCGCCGAGCGCGGCGGCGATCGCGTGCTGGGCCGGCATGTTGGCGCAGAGCCGCATGTTGGCCAGGATGCTCAGGCCCTCGATGTAGCTGCGGGCGTGCTCCTTGGGGCCGGAGATGGTCATCCAGCCGGACCGGAACCCGGCCACCCGGTAGGCCTTGGACAGGCCGTTGAAGGTGACGCAGAGCAGGTCGGGGGCGAACAGCGCGGTGGGGGTGTGCGTGGCGTCGTCGTAGAGGATCTTGTCGTAGATCTCGTCCGAGTAGACGATCAGGTTGTGCCGCCGGGCGATGTCGGTCAGGCCGCGCAGCAGCTCGTCGTCGTAGACCGCGCCGGTGGGGTTGTTGGGGTTGATCACCACGATGCCGCGGGTCCGGTCGGTGACCTTGGCCTCGATGTCGGCCAGGTCCGGGTACCAGTCCGCCTGCTCGTCGCAGCGGTAGTGGACCGCGGTGCCGCCGGCCAGGCTGACCGAGGCGGTCCACAGCGGGTAGTCGGGGGCCGGGACCAGCACCTCGTCGCCGTCGTCCAGCAGCGCCTGCATCGACATCTGGATCAGCTCGGAGACGCCGTTGCCGATGTAGACGTCGTCGACCGTCAGCTCCTCGAAGCCGCGGTCCTCGTAGTGCATCACCACCGCGCGGCGGGCTGCCAGCAGGCCCTTGGAGTCGCCGTAGCCGTGGGCGTTGGCGAGGTTGCGCAGGATGTCCTGCAGGATCTCCGGCGGTGCCTCGAAGCCGAAGGGCGCCGGGTTCCCGGTGTTCAGCTTCAGGATCCGGTGCCCCTGCTCCTCCAGGCGCATGGCCTCGTCGAGGATGGGTCCGCGGATGTCGTAGCAGACGTTGGCGAGCTTGCTGGACTGGATTACCTGCATGGATCCGTACCCTACGGTGCGGCGTTGCCGGCCGCCCTGTGATTTTCGTCGTGGAGCGGTTCGAGTCGCCGGACCGACAGCTCGGCCCGTCCGCCGCCGCGCCAGCTCCTGATCTGCTCGGCGGCCGGTTCGACCAGGTAGACCAGCACCAGCCGGCCGCTCTCCACCCACCACTCCCTGGCCCGGTCCACCGCCGCGGTCGGCAGCACCGCGAAGACCGCGGCCAGGCCGGGTATCCAGCCCAGCAGCAGGCACCACAGCGCGCCGAAGCCGGCCCCGAGCGCCGGGTAGCCGAAGTAGGCCAGCGGGCCGCCCTGCACGGTCCTGGCCACCACCAGGCCGCGGAAGGCGCCGGAGACCGCGCCGCCGAGGATCAGCGCGCCCCAGCCGACCAGCAGCCGGTGCAGCCGCCCCGAGCTGGGGTAGCCGCGGCGGTGCCGGGCCAGCGTCCGGGCGACCGTGCCGACCAGCAGCAGCGCCGCGAAGTCCTCGCAGCCGAGCGCGGTCCAGCCCTGGTCGGCGAACGGGACGAAGCGGAAGCCCGGCAGCAGGAACGGCACCCCCAGCGCACTGGGCACCAGCAGGTAGCCGTGATGGGACGTCACCCAGAACAGCATCGGGTCGAGGCCGAACAGCAGGACCATCAGCAGCGTCACCAGGCCGCCCGCGAAGGCGACCCGGCGGCCCGTCAGGAACGCCGCGGCCGCGCGCCGGAGGGCGCGCACCGCGGCGTCGCGTATCCGGGGGTACGGGGGCTGGATCATGGCCATGGGCGGACTCTAGCCGCCGCCGGGAGTCCGGGCGGCGATTCCCCCTGCCCGGAACCCGTTCGGTACCTTGGCACGGGGATTTCGGTACCGAATCCGGACAATCGCCGGAGCAGGGGTAGGGTTCCCGCGATCTAGGATCTCCTGGATCGGCACGATGGGGGCGGGGCATGGGGATGGCACGGCTGCGGCGACGGCTGGTGGACCTGGTGGTTCTGGTCTGCGCGGTGGGGCTGTTGGCGGCCGTGGGGCCCAACGGCCCGACCGGCGGCAGCGGTTCAGGGCCGTGGCATGAACGATTCATCACGGACGCACAGGGTCGTGCACTGATCCTGTACGGACTGAACACGTCCGACAGCGCGAAGAACTCGGCCGACGGAATGCCGTGGATCAAGCAGAGCGACGTCGCCGCGGAATACCACGCCCTCGGTACCGATTTCGTGCGCTATCTGATCCAGTGGAGCCGGGTCGAGCCGTCCCCCGGGGTGTTCGACCGGCACTACCTGGCCGAGGTGGCCCAGCGGGTCGCCTGGTACAAGGCCCAGGGCTACCTGGTGCTGCTGGACATGCACCAGGACGAGTACGGCGCGGCCGTGGGCGGCGACGGCGCCCCGGCCTGGGCCACCGACGGCGGCAGCAGCCCGTCCGCCGCGACCAAGGGCCCGTGGACCGCGGCCTACACCCAGCCCGCCGTGGTGCACGCCTTCGACGAGTTCTGGGGCACCCGGCCGGACCACCCGGAGTACCAGCAGCAGTACGCGGCGGCCTGGACCGCGGTGGCCGAGTACTTCGTGGGCAACGACGCGGTCCTCGGCTACGACCTGATGAACGACCCCTGGGGCGGCTCGGTGCAGGGCCCGGCGTTCGAGACCGGTCCGCTGGCGGCCTTCTACCGGCGCACCATCGCCGCGGTCCGCTCGGTGGACGCCAACCACTGGCTGTTCGTCGAGCCGGCCGCGATCTCGGCCGGGTCCTCCCTGCCCAGCGCGCTGCCCAGGCTGGACGACCCGCGGCACGGCGGGGCCAGGATCGGCTACGCGCCGCACCTCTACCCGCAGCCGCTGGACGACGGCGGCTCGTACACCGGCAGCACGGCCTTTCTGACGGACCGCTTCCTCGCCTCCTGGACCATCCAGGTGGAGCGCACCGCGCGGCGGATGGACGCCCCGGTGCTGCTCGGCGAGTGGGGCCTGGACACCAGCGGCGACGGCGCCCACCTCTACATCGACAAGGTGCAGACGGTGCTGGACCAGATGATGGTCGGCGGGGCGATGTGGTCCAGCGATCCGGGGCCCTGGTCGCCCTGGACCAAGCCGGGCGTCGAGGCCCCGATCGCGGCGGTGATCGCCACCGCGTACCCGCGGGCCATCGCCGGGACGCCGGTGTCGTTCATGTACGACAAGTCCACCCTGGCGCTCACCGTCAGCTGGAAGGACGCCCCCGGCGTCACCGGCAGCACCGACGTCTACCTGCCGCCGGGCGACTTCCCGAACGGCGGGGACGTCGAGGTCAACGGCAACGGCACTCCGGTGACCGCGTGGAACGCGAGGACCCGCATCCTGTCGGTGACCGTACCCGCGCAGTCCGGGCTCACCCACACGCTGACGGTCACCCCGGCCAGCCTCAAGCAGAACTGACGACCCGTCGGACCGAGCGCCCGGGGGTGGCGCCGGTGCGCCGGTGGTCGTCGATCACCGGCGCACCGTCCACCAGCACGAACGGGATGCCGACCGGCGGCGTCCGCGGCTGCGGGTAGCTCGCCCCGGCGGCGACCGTGTCCGGGTCCAGCAGCACCAGGTCGGCCCGGTGGCCGGTGCGGACCAGGCCCCGGTCCGGCAGCCGCAGCCGCCGGGCCGGGCGGGCGCTGAGGTGCTCGACGCACTCGGCCAGGCCGAGCACGCCCTCCTCGCGGACGTAGTGGCCCAGGTAGCGCGGGAAGGTGCCCCAGGCCCGGGGGTGCGGCCGGTCCCCGGTCAGCAGCCCGTCGCTGCCGCCGGTGTGCGCCGGGTGCCGCATGATGGTGCGGACGTTCTGCTCGTCCCCGACGTGCTGCAGGATGGTGGTCCCGAGGCCGTCGTCGCGGAGCAGGCCGATGTACGCGGCGAAGGGCTCCATCCGCTCCCGGTGCGCCAGTTGACTGATCGTCAGGCCCACCGCCGAGCGCAGCTCCGGGTTGCGCACCCCGCTGACCTGCACCGTGTCCCAGTCGGCGACCACCCCGTGGCAGCCGTCCGAGCCCTGCTGCTCCAGTGCGGTGCGGATCGCCGCCAGCGCGGCCGGGTCGGCCAGCCGGGCCAGGGTCTGCTCCGGGCCGCCCGCGGCGGCCCAGCCGGGCAGCAGCGCGGCCAGCGTGGTCGACCCCGGCAGGTAGGGGTAGCTGTCCAGGGTCAGGTCCACGCCGTCGGCCAGCGCGGCGTCCAGCAGCGCCGTCAGCTCGCCCGCGCGACCGGCGTTGACCTGGAAGTTCATGGTGGCGTGGGCCAGGTGCAGGGCGCAGCCCGAGCGCCGGGCCAGGTCGGTCATCTCGGCGTAGGCCTCCAGCGCGTGCGCGCCGTAGGAGCGGTGGTGCGGCGAGAAGTAGCCGTCGAAGGCGGCCACCGTGCGGCACAGCGCCAGCAGTTCGTCCGTCCCCGCGTACATCCCGGGGGAGTAGCTGAGCCCGGCCGACAGGCCGACCGCTCCCTCGGTCAGCCCGCGGGCCAACTCCTTTTGCATCCGCGCCAGTTCGGCGGGGGTGGCCGGGCGGTCCTGCCAGCCGAGCACCAGTGCCCGCAGGGTGCCGTGCGGGACCAGGTAGGCGGCGTTGACGGCGATGCCCTCGCCGTCCGGGCCCGCGTCCAGCCGGTCCAGGTAGTCGCCGACGCTGCGCCAGGACCAGTCGAGCGCGTCCGGATCGCCGTTCCAGCCCGCGAGTTGGCGGCGCAGGCCGGGCAGGGTGCTGCCGTCGACCGGGGCGTAGGACAGGCCGTCCTGGCCGAGCACCTCCAGGGTGACCCCCTGGGCGGCCTTGGCCTGGTGCGCCGGGTCGGTGAGCAGGGCCAGGTCGGAGTGCGCGTGCATGTCGACGAAGCCGGGGGTGAGCGCAAGGCCGTCGGCGTCCACGGTGCGGACCCCGGGCGGGGCGGTGGGGCGCGGGCCCGAGCCGCCCTCGCGGTGGATCGCCCCGATCCGCCCGTCCCGTACCGGTACGTCGGCCCGGTACGGGACGCCGCCGGAGCCGTCCACCACCAGCGCGCCGCGGATCAGCAGGCTGCCGCCGGGCATCAGAAGAAGGTGCGGATGTAGTCGGCGACCGTGCCGTCCGCCTCGACCTCGGGGATCAGCTGCCACTTCTCGAAGGCGGTGCAGGGGTGCGACAGGCCCAGCGCGACCCAGTCGCCGACCTCGATCGCGGCCCCCTCGTCCCCCTCGGCCACCGTGACGAAGGCATGCTGGTCGGCCAGCTTGTCGACGGTCAGCCCGGTCGCCTCCCTGGAGTGCCCGGTGGCCGGGTCGCGGACCAGGACCGGCACCGGCAGGCCCAGGTCGTAGGGGAGGTCCCGCTTGCCCGCGTTCAGCAGGGCGAGGCCCGGCTCGGGCCGGGAGACCACCTGCGCCCACAGCCGCAGTGCCGGGTGCAGGGTCACCGCGGGCGCGTGCAGCGGGGTGATCTCCGCGTAGTGGACGTGGTCGTGGGTGACGTAGGCGCCGCTGCGCAGCAGCCGCAGGGTCGGCCGGGACAGCGGCAGCGCCTCGGCCGTCAGCGCCTCGGCGACCAGGTCGAAGTGCTCGCTGCCGCCGGCGCTGACCACGATCTCGTCGGTCCCGGCGAAGTGGCCCGCGGCGTCGGCGCGTCGGGCCAGCTCGACCAGCTCGGCCAGCCAGCGGCGGATCGGCGCGCGGTCGGCGCCCCGGTCGATGGTGCCCTCGTACCCGGCCGCGCCGACCAGCCGCAGCCGCTCGCTGGACGCCACCCGGGCGGCCAGCGCCAGCGCGGCCTCCACCCCGCGGACGCCGGTGCGCGCGCCGTCCGCGCCCAGCTCGACCACCACGTCCACCCGCCGCCGGGCGCCGGCCGCGGCCAGGGCCTGCTCCATCAGGGCGACCCCGCGTTCGGAGTCGACGTAGCAGACGAAGCCGAAGCCGGGGTCGGCGTCCAGCTCGGCGGCGAGCCAGGCCAGCGCGGCGGCGTCGACCAGCTCATTGGCCAGGAAGATCCGCGGCACCCCGAACGCCCGGTACATCCGGACGTGCGAGGGGACGGCGGCGGTGATCCCCCAGGCGCCGAGGTCCAGCTGCCGCCGGTAGAGCTGCGGGGCCAGCGGGGTCTTGCCGTGCGGGGCGAAGGCCAGGTCGTGCGCGGCGCTCCACCGGGCCATCAGCTCCAGGTTGTGCCGCAGCGCGTCGGCGTCCAGGGTGAGCAGCGGGGTGGTGAAGCCGTCCTGGAACAGGTTCACCCGGGCCGCCGTCAGTTCGGCGACGGTGCACCCCTCGCGGCCGGGCGGCAGGCCCTTGAAGCGCCAGTCGACGACGGTGCTGCCGAGGTGCTGCAGGGCGGCGGGGTCCATGGTGCTCCTGGATAGTACCTGTTGCGTTCAATGCAACGCCTATTGCATATCCTGCCTCAGCCGGGGTTCGTCCGTACAGCCCCACGATCTTGAGGAGCACCACCGTGAGCAAGACCGTCGTCCGCACCGACCAGGCGCCCACGCCGATCGCCAGTTTCTCCCAGGGTGTCGCCAAGGGCGGGCTGCTGCAGGTCGCCGGGCAGGTCGGCTTCGACCCGGCGACCGGCCTCCCGGTCGGGCCGGGGCTGCGCGAGCAGATCGACCGGACCCTGCGCAATGTCGAGGCGGTGCTGGTCGCGGGCGGGTCCGGCTGGGCCGACGTGGTCATGATGCGGGTCTACCTCACCGACACCGCGCACTTCGCCGAGCTGAACGCCGCCTACGACGCCTGGTTCGCCGAGGCCCTGCCCGAGGGCGGGTACCCGGCCCGCACCACCGTCTACGTCGGGCTCCCGGCCGGGCTGCTGGTCGAGATCGACGCCCTCGCCGTCACCGGCTGACGGTAGCTTGGGTCCCGCACCGGCAGGAGGGGGAGAGGGCTGTGGGCGGGACCTACGCGTTCGTGGTGGTGGTCGGCTGCGGCCTCGGTGCGGCGCTGCACCGGCCGGCCCGTACCGAGGCGGCCCGGTTCACCGAGGCGCTGCCCCCGCCGTCCCGGGTGCTGCTGTTCTCGGCCGCCGCGCTCGGCGCCACCGCGGCGGCCTGCGGCTACCACTGGCACGTCCTGGCGCTGCTCTGGGCGGCGGCCTGCGCGGTGCCGCTGACGCTGATCGACCTGGCCGAGCACCGGCTGCCGCGGCGGCTCACCTACCCGTCCGCGGCCGGGACGCTGCTGCTGCTCGGCGCGGCCCGGCTGCTCGGCGACCGCACCGGCTCGCCGCTCTACGCGCTGTGTGCCGCGGCCGGGCTCTGGGCGGTGTTCTGGGTGATGTCGTTCCTGCTGCCGTTCGGCGGCGGCGACGCGACGCTGGGACTCACCGTCGGCGCGGTGCTGGGCTGGTACGGCTTCCGCACCCTCTTCGAGGGCGTCTTCCTGGGCTTCCTGCTCGCCGGGCTCTGGGGAGCAGGAAAGCTCGTCGCGCGCCGGGCGGGGCGTCGCGACGAGCTTCCCTTCGGTCCCTTCCTGCTGCTGGGCGCCCTCCTGGCGGTGGCGCTCAGCAGCTAGCGGCAGGTCCGGTCACTACGGCATGGCGTGTGCGAACGCGCCCTCGTTCAGCGCGAACTGGTTGCCGTTGGAGGCGTCCCACGCGGTCGACCAGGTCATCACGCCACCGATCGACGGCCACAGCGTGGTCGGCTTGAAGGTGCCGCAGTTGGTGCCCTTGGCCAGGCAGTTGAGCGCGTTCTCGACCACGCTCGGGGAGACGTAGCCGCTGCTGGCCGCGCTGGCCGAGGCCGGGACGCCGATGCCGACCTGGCTCGGGCTCAGCCCGGCCTGGATCGCGGTGCAGGCCAGCGTGGTGATGAAGTCGACGGTGCCCTGGGAGTAGACGCCGCCGTCACAGCCGTTCATCGAACCCGAGTTGTAGTACTGGGTGTTGACGATCGTCAGGATGTCCTTGACCTGCAGCGCCAGCGCCAGGTAGTCCGATCCGGCGCTCAGCATGTCGATCGTCTGCGGGGCCATGGTCAGCACGAAGCCGGAGCCGGCCTTCGACGCCAGGGAGTGCAGCGCCTGGCCCATGTAGGTCGGGTTGACGCCGTTCTCCAGGTCGATGTCGACCCCGTCGAACCCGTACTGCTGCATCAGCGCGTAGGCGCTGTTGGCGAAGTTGGTGGCGGCGGTGGAGCTGGCGACGCTGATGGTGCCGTTCTGGCCGCCGACCGACAGGACCACCTTCTTGCCCGCCGCGTGCTTGGCCGCGATGTCCGCCTTGAACTGGGCGTCGGTGTAGCCGCCCAGCTTGCTCTGCAGGGTCGGGTCCAGCGAGAAGGTGATGCCGCCCGGGTTGGCCGGGTCGGTGTTGGCGAAGGCGACCGCGATGATGTCGTACGCCGAGTTGACGTCGCTGATCCGCTGGTCGGTCGCGCCGTTGTCGAAGTCCTGCCAGTAGCCGGTCACCAGGTGCTTGCCGTTGCCGGGCGGGGTGGTGGTCGGCGGGGCGGTCGTCGGCGGCGTGGTGGTGGGGGGCGCGCTGGTCGGCGGCTTGGTGGTGGGCGGGGCCGTGGTCGGCGGCGTGGTGGTCGGGGGTGCGGTGGTCGGCGGGGCGGTGGTCGCCCCGGCGGCGCCGCTCAGCACCACGTCGTCGGCGTAGTAGGTGGCCTGGCCGTACCAGCCGTGCAGGTAGACGGTCACGCTGGTGGTCGACGCGCCGGTCTTGAAGGTGGTGCTGAGCTGGTTCCAGGAGCTGCTGTTGGACCAGGTGCTGACGTCGGTGGTGCCGTCGCCGCTGGTGCCCAGGTAGACGTACGGGCCCTGGACCCACGCGCTGAGCGAGTACGAGGAGTTGGGCTGCACGCTGATGGTCTGGGTGCACTGCGCGTCCAGGCTGCCGGCCGGGGTCGCGGCCAGCGCGTGGGAGCCGGTGTGCACCGGGCTGCTGGTGACGGTGGCGGTGCCCGCGTCGCAGGACCAGTTGGAGAGCGTGCCGGTCTCGAAGCCGGGGTTCGCCACCAGGTTGGTGGTGTCGGCGCTGGCGCCGCCGGTGAAGGCGACCAGTCCGGCGAAGCCGAGTCCGAGAGCGGTGGCACAGGCGGTGACTGCGCCTATGGCGCGGCGGGGAGAGCCCATGGGGATCTGTCCTCAATGTGGGGGAGGGGAAGACAGCAAGTGACGCTTGACCCACAAGTTGGACTAGACCAGTTCCGCTGTCAAGGGTGCCCGTGCGCTCTTAAGGTCCCGTTAAATCGATTCCGACCAGGCACGTTGATCCCAAAAAGGTACAGACCGCACATGGAAAGCGATCTTCCACATGCGGTCTGTGAGTGAGTCGGCCTTCGCTCAGCCTTCGCTGGAGGCGGCCCAGATGTTGATGTCCGCCTCGGTTGCGTAGCGGTCGATCTCCGCCAACTCCCCGTCGGTCAGCGGCTCGCCCTGCACCGCGGCGACATTGCTCTCCAACTGCGCCACCGACGACGCGCCGATCAGCGCCGAGGTCATCCGCGGGTCGCGGAGCAGCCAGCTCAGCGCCAGCTGGGCCAGCGACTGGCCGCGCTTGGCAGCGATGTCGTTCAGCGCCCGCAGCTTGAACAGGGTCTGCTCGTTCAGCGCGGCCGGGTCCAGCGACTTGCCCTGCGCGGCCCGCGAGTCCTCCGGGATGCCGTGCAGGTAGCGGTCGGTCAGCAGCCCCTGCGCCAGCGGCGCGAAGCCGATGCAGCCGGCCCCCTCCGCCTCCAGCACGTCCAGCAGGCCGTCCTCCTCGGTCCAGCGGTTCAGCATGGAGTACGAGGGTTGGTGGATCAGCAGCGGGACGCCGAGGTCGCGCAGGATCGCCGCGGCCTTGGCGGTGTTCTCCGCGCTGTAGGAGGAGATGCCCGCGTACAGCGCCTTGCCCTGGCGCACGGCCTGGGCCAGCGCGCCCATGGTCTCTTCGAGCGGGGTCTCCGGGTCGAAGCGGTGCGAGTAGAAGATGTCGACGTAGTCGAGGCCCATCCGGGTCAGCGACTGGTCCAGGCTTGCGGTGAGGTACTTGCGCGAGCCCCACTCGCCGTACGGGCCCGGCCACATGTCATAGCCGGCCTTGGTGGAGATGACCAGTTCGTCCCGGTACGGGCGGAAGTCGTCGGCCAGGTGCCGGCCGAAGTTGGTCTCCGCCGCGCCGTAGCCGGGGCCGTAGTTGTTGGCCAGGTCGAAGTGGGTGATGCCGAGGTCGAAGGCCCGGCGCAGGATCGCCCGCTGGGTCGCGAACGGCTTGTCGTCGCCGAAGTTGTGCCACAGGCCGAGCGAGATCTCGGGCAGCTTCAGTCCGCTGCGGCCGGTCCTGCGGTAGGTCATCGAGCCGTGGTAGCGGGTCTCGGCGGCCCGGTACGGAGCTGGGATCATCGGGGTGTGATGCCTCTCGTGCGAACAGCGGGGGACTCATTTTGTCAGCTGGTTGAACAATAGTCTTGACCAGCTGATGGTTCACGACCCCTGACGCGTCCGGAGTAGGCTGAAACATCGGGGGCGGGAGCTTTTCAGAGGGGCAAAGAAAACCATGGACCTGGGTAGGGTGATCCGCCGTACGCCGGTGCTCCGGCAGCTGACCTACGGCCTGTACGGACGTCGGGTCGAGGCGCATCTGGACCGCGGCCGGGTCCCCCGCCACGTCGGCGTGATGCTGGACGGCAACCGCCGCTGGGCCCGCGCCGCCGGGATGTCCACCGTGGACGGGCACCAGAGCGGCGCCGACAAGATCCCGGACTTCCTCGGCTGGTGCGACGAGGTCGGCGTCGAGGTGGTCACCCTGTGGATGCTCTCCACCGACAACCTCAACCGCCCCGCCGACGAGCTGGTCCCGCTGCTCGGCATCATCGAGGAGGCGGTGCGCGACCTGGCCGCCCCCGGCAGCAACTGGAAGGTGCACCCGGTCGGCGCACTCGACCTGCTGCCGGACCGGCTGGCCGGGGTGCTCAAGGACGCCGCCCAGGAGACCGCCGACCACACCGGCGTCCTGGTGAACGTCGCCGTCGGCTACGGCGGCCGGCACGAGATCGCGGACGCCGTCCGCAAGCTGCTGCAGGAGCAGGCCGCGCTGGGCACCTCGGTGGAGCAGCTGGCCGAGATGATCGACGTCGAGCAGATCGCCCGGCACCTCTACACCAGCGGCCAGCCCGACCCCGACCTGGTCATCAGGACCTCCGGCGAGCAGCGGCTCTCCGGCTTCCTGCTGTGGCAGAGCGCGCACTCGGAGTTCTACTTCTGCGAGGCCTACTGGCCGGCCTTCCGCAAGGTCGACTTCCTCCGGGCGCTGCGCGACTACGCCGCCCGGAACCGCCGCTACGGCGGCTGAACAGCCGGTGACGATCCGTCGGCAGTTCGGTGGAGGTCGGCATGGGTTGGCGGAAGCCGGGGAATAACCGGGTCAGACCGTGACCCCGGCCATCAGGGCCCGGGGGACCGGTGAGCCGCGGACGACAGCAGGTCGTCCGCCCGGGAGGCCCTGTGGTCAGTTCCAAGAGCCGCCGGAGTTTGCATGACCGGCGCACGTACGTCCTCGACACCAGCGTGCTGCTGGCCGACCCGAACGCGATGACCCGCTTCGAGGAGCACGAGGTCGTGCTCCCGCTGGTGGTGGTCACCGAGTTGGAGGCCAAGCGGCACCACCCGGAGCTCGGCTACTTCGCCCGGCAGGCGCTGCGCCTGCTGGACGACTTCCGGGTCCGGTACGGCCGGCTCGACGCGCCCATCCCGGTGGGCGACGTGGGCGGCACGATCCGGGTCGAGCTGAACCACTCCGACCCCTCCGTGCTCCCGGCCGGCTACCGGCTGGGCGACAGCGACAGCCGGATCCTGGCGGTCGCCCGCAATCTGCAGGCCGAGGGGTACGACGTCACCGTCGTCTCCAAGGACCTGCCGATGCGGGTGAAGGCCAGCTCGGTGGGCCTGCTCGCGGAGGAGTACCGCGCCGAACTGGCGATCACCTCCGGCTGGACCGGGATGACCGAGCTGGCCGTCTCCGGCGAGCAGGTGGACGCCCTCTTCGGCTCCGAACGCGGCGAGACCCACGACTTCCCCGATGTGCGCGACCTGCCGGTGCACACCGGCCTGGTGCTGACCTCGGAGCGCGGCAAGGCCCTGGGCCGGGTCACTGCGGACGGCGGGGTGCGCCTGGTGCGCGGCGACCGGGAGGTCTTCGGCCTGCGCGGACGCAGCGCGGAGCAGCGCATCGCGCTGGACCTGCTGCAGGACCCGGACGTCGGCATCGTCTCGCTCGGCGGCAGGGCCGGCACCGGCAAGTCCGCGCTGGCGCTCTGCGCCGGTCTGGACGCGGTGCTGGAGCGGAGGCAGCACCGCAAGGTGATGGTCTTCCGGCCGCTGTACGCGGTGGGCGGGCAGGAGCTCGGCTACCTGCCGGGATCCGAGTCGGACAAGATGAGCCCCTGGGCCCAGGCGGTGTTCGACACCCTCTCCGCGGTGACCACGCCGGACGTGATCGAGGAGGTGCTCTCCCGGGGCATGCTCGAAGTGCTGCCGCTCACCCACATCCGCGGGCGCTCGCTGCACGACGCCTTCGTGATCGTGGACGAGGCGCAGTCGCTGGAACGCAACGTGCTGCTCACGGTGCTGTCCAGGATCGGCCAGGGCTCGCGGGTGGTGCTCACCCACGACGTGGCGCAGCGTGACAACCTGCGCGTGGGCCGGTACGACGGCGTGGTCGCGGTGGTGGAGAAGCTGAAGGGCCATCCGCTGTTCGCGCATGTGACGCTGAACCGCTCGGAGCGTTCGCCGATCGCGGCGCTGGTCACCGAGATGCTGGAGGACATCCAGCTCTGACGGAGGGTCCGAGGAACGCCGCCGCCCCGGCTCCGGGGCGGCGGCGTTCCGTATGCGTCCGGCCCGCTCAAGGGCAAAGTTTTCCGATCGTAACCGTGGGCCCAGCCGTCCCACAGGGGATCAGTCGAACTTTCCGCCCCATCCACCATGTGAGGTTCGACACGTTGGCGGGAATTGCGTCAGCGGGTCCGGGTCGGGCATGGTGTGGGTTCTGTCAGGCCCCGCTTGCGGTATGACTGGGCACCAGTTGGCAGTCAGCCGTGAGCCGCCCGAGCACCACGGCGCTCCCGCCCCCGCGGGAACGCCCCGGGCCCGTGCCTCCCGTGACCAGCTCATGGGGGAGGCCAGCGTCAGGGGCGGAGATCGTCCGTGCGGTCACCATGCGGGCGACGCTGGAAGGAAACCGCGTGAACCGGATCTCGGTACGGGGTGTGGCTGTCGCATCGGCCACCGCCGTCACTGCTGTCGGAGCTGTCGTCGGCGCTGCCTCGGGCAGTTCCGCCCAGCCGAGCAACCAGGCCTCCGACATCGCAGGATCCACTCTTCTCGCCGACATCCCGTCCGGCGCGCAGGCGCAGACGATCAGCGACAACATCAGCGCGCAGGCCACCGCGCAGCAGGCTGACGCTGACGCCGCCGCGCAGAAGGCCGCCGCGGAGAACGCCCGGCTGAAGGCCGCCAGCGCGGCGAAGGCCAAGGCAGCCGCGGACAAGGCCGCGAAGGACCACGCCGACGCCGTGGCCGCCAGCCGTGCCGCCGCGCGCGCCACGCTCGCCCAGAACTTCAGCCCCGGCTCGGTCCAGGCGATGGCGCTGGCGATAGTCGGCCAGGCCCAGTACCAGTGCTTCAGCAACATCGTCACCCGTGAGAGCGGTTGGAACTACACCGCGACCAACCCCAGCTCGGGTGCGTACGGCCTGGTCCAGGCCCTGCCGGGGAGCAAGATGGCCTCGGCCGGCGCCGACTGGCGGACCAACCCGGAGACCCAGATCAAGTGGGGTCTGAACTACATGAACGTCCGCTACGGCAGCCCGTGCGACGCCTGGGCCTACTGGCAGGTCCACCACTCGTACTGACCCGCGGGTGCGCCGCTCTGCGAGCGCACCGGTCCGCGAGCAAGTCGAAGCCCCCGATCCCTGTCCGATCGGGGGCTTCTGTACTTCTCCCACGGAACCGGCCGCCGTGTGCGGAGCGGCCTCGTGTGGGGTCGTCCCCCGGCGTTCCCGGAACTAAACCCATTTGGTCAAGAATGACCTGATTTTCCCATGTTCGCCTGGTCACGGCCCCGGTATGTCCCTGCAATCCCTCGCGCGGCACCCGGTAGCGTTCGGACTGGAAGCAGCGGGGCGGAAGGGGTGGGACAGCCATGGAGCGAGACGGCAGAGGAGCACGGCCGGTCGCGGCCTGGGCGGCGGTCACGTCGCGCCTCGCCGCACGGCTGGAGCGCCGTCGGCACGAGGCCGAGCACGCCGTCGAGGCCGCCGAGCACCGCAACGACCCGCCGCCGCTCCCGGCCGCCTCCGGCCCGCTCGACACCGGCACGCTCGACGTGGTGCCGTTCCCGGCCCGGCCGAGCACCCCGGCCGAGGCGGTGCCGTGGAGCCTGCGGGTCTCCGCCGAGGTGATCTGGCGGCTGATCGTCCTCGGAGTCGGCCTCTACATCCTGTTCCGGGTGGTGCAGACGCTGCGGATCGTGGCGCTGGCGTTCGTCGCCGCGCTGCTGATCGCGGCGCTGCTCCAGCCGACCGTGGCCTGGCTGCGCCGGCACGGGCTGCCCAGGGCGCTGGCCGCGGTGGTGACCTTCCTCAGCGGGCTGGTCGGCATCGGCCTGGTCGGCTGGTTCGTCGGCTGGCAGGTCAGCACCAATCTGAACCAGGTCACCGACCACATCCAGTCCGCGATCACCCAGATCCGGAACTGGCTGACGCACGGTCCGATGCACCTGACGGACAAGCAGATCAACCAGTTCGCCCAGCAGTTGTCCAATGCGGTGGGCAGCAACAGCGACCAGATCACCTCCTTCGGCTTCTCCACCGTCAGCATCGTCATCGAGATCCTGACCGGGGTGTTCCTGGCCGCCTTCTGCACCTTCTTCCTGATCTACGACGGCGAGCGGATCTGGGGCTGGGTGCTGCGGCTGTTCCCGCCGGAGGCCCGGCTGGCCATGGCCGGCGCCGGGCCGCGGGCCTGGTCCACGCTCACCGCGTACGTCCGCGGGACGGTGCTGGTGGCGTTCATCGACTCGGTGTCCATCGGCATCGGCATCTACCTGCTGGGGGTGCCGCTGGCGGTGCCGATCTCGGTGCTGATCTTCCTCGGGGCGTTCGTGCCGCTGGTCGGCGCACTGGTCACCGGCACCATCGCGGTGCTGATCGGCCTGGTCACGCATGGTGTCTTCACCGCGCTGATGGTGCTGGTGGTACTGCTGGTGGTGCAGCAGATCGAGGGCCACCTGCTGCAGCCGCTGATCCTGGGCCGCGCGGTGCGGGTGCACCCGATCGCGGTGGTGCTCTCGGTCACCGTCGGCTCGGTGGTCGGCGGGATCGGCGGCGCGGTGGTCGCGGTTCCGCTGGTCGCGGTGACCAACAGCACCGTCGGCTACCTCCGCGCCCGCCAGCACGCGGGCGAGGACGTCCGGGCAGCGCTGGTCGCGGCGCAGCACGCACAGCAGGTGGAGCAGGCGCAGCAGGCCCAGCAGGCGGCCCAGGGGAGCAACGGGGGCGGCGGCGGCAACGGCGGTCATGGCCACGGAGGCAACGGGGGCGGCAACGGCGAGCCCCCGCCGGGTTCCGGCGGGGGCTCGACCGCCGCGGGCTGACCGGCGGGGCGGGGGCACGCGGCAGGGCGCCCGGCAGGGCGGGACCGCGGGGCGGGGGGCGTCAGCCCTGGATCCGGTCCTCGGCCTCCAGGGTCACGCCCACGGCCTGGACCACCGCCGCGATCCGGATCGCGGCCTGGACCGTCTCCCGGTCCACCCCGGCCCGGCGCAGCACCTGCTCGTGCGAGTCCAGGCACTGGCCGCAGCCGTTGACCGCGGAGACGGCCAGGCACCACAGCTCGTAGTCGACCTTGTCCACCCCCGGGTTGCCGAGGACGTTCATCCGCAGCCCGGCCCGCAGCGTCCCGTACTCCTTGTCGGAGAGCAGGTGCAGGGTGCGGTAGTAGACGTTGTTCATCGCCATCATCGCGGCGGCCGACTTGGCCGCGGTGTACGCCGCCGGGCTCAGCTCGGCCTTCGCCTGCGGCTCCAGCTCGGCCAGCACCCGCGCGCCGCGCGAGGCGATGGCGCAGGCCAGCACGGTGCCCCAGAGCTGCTGCGCGGGGAGGTCGGAGTTGCCGATCACCGAGCCCAGGTTCAGCTTGAGGTCCTTGGCGTACTCGGGCAGCGCGGCCTTCAGCTCGTCGAGGGCCATCGGTCACTCACCGGCCAGCAGGGCGACCGGGTCGAGCGTGCTCTCGCCCTTGGTCCAGTTGCACGGGCACAGCTCGTCGGTCTGCAGCGCGTCGAGGACCCGGAGGACCTCCTTCGGGTTACGGCCGACCGAGCCCGCGGTCACCATGCTGAACTGGATCTCGTTGTTCGGGTCGACAATGAACACCGCGCGCTGGGCGGTGCCGTCCTCGGCCTCCACGCCGCAGTCGCGCATCAGCTCGTGCTTGACGTCGGCCAGCATCGGGAAGGGCAGGTCGCGCAGGTCCTTGTGGTCCTTGCGCCAGGCGTGGTGCACGTACTCGGAGTCGCCGGAGACGCCGAGGATCTGCGCGTCGCGGTCGGCGAACTCCTCGTTCAGCTTGCCGAAGGCGGCGATCTCGGTGGGGCAGACGAAGGTGAAGTCCATCGGCCAGAAGAAGACGATCCGCCACTTGCCCTCGTAGGACTTGTGGTTGACCGGGGCGAAGGCCTTGTCGGCGTCGAGGTCGACGCAGGCGTTCAGGTCGTACGCGGGGAACTTGTCACCGATGGTGAGCACGTTCGCTCCTTCAGGGCTGAGAGTGAGGGTTTTCGTCCGGGTTGTGCGGGGTTCGCCCGCTACCGGACAAGATCACCGTTTCACGCCGGGTACTGATCAGGGAAATAGCTAGACTCGCATCCGTTGATCGGAGTGAGCTATCAGTAAGACCCGCCTCCCCACCCTCTCCCAGCTGAGGGCCTTCGCCGCGGTCGCCGAGCACCGGCACTTCCGGGACGCCGCGGCGGCCATCGGCATGAGCCAGCCCGCGCTGTCCGGAGCGGTGGCCGCGCTGGAGGAGGTGCTGGACGCGCAGCTGGTCGAGCGGACCACCCGCAGGGTCATCATCACCCCGCTGGGGGAGCGCGTGGCCGAGCACGCGCGCGGCATACTGGCCGGGCTGCACGCCCTCGCCGACGAGGTCGAGGCCTCCCGGCGGCCGTTCACCGGGCCGCTGCACCTCGGCGTCATCCCCACCGTCGCGCCGTACCTGCTGCCGGTGGTGCTGAAGCTGGCCCGGGACAGCTACCCGGAGCTGGAGCTGCACATCCACGAGCAGCGCACGCCGCGGCTGCTGGAGGGGCTCGGCTCGGGGCGGCTGGACGTGCTGCTGCTGGCGCTGCCCGGCGGTCCGGGGATGGTCGACATCCCGCTCTACGACGAGGACTTTGTCCTGGTCACCCCGCCCGAGCACGCCCTGGCCGGACGGGACGACGTGCCCAGGGACGTGCTGCTCGACCTGGAGGTGCTGCTGCTCGAAGAGGGGCACTGCCTGCGCGACCAGGCGCTGGACCTCTGCCGCGAGGCCCCCGGCGGCGCCCGCGCGGCCGGGCTGCCGACCCTGGTGCAGCTGGTCGCGGGCGGCCTCGGGGTCACCCTGCTCCCGGCGACCGCGGTCGCCGTCGAGACCGGCCGCTCGCCGCGGCTGGCGGTGGCCCGCTTCGCCGACCCGGCCCCCGGCCGCCGGATCGGCCTCACCCACCGTCCCGGCTCGGCCCGCACCCCCGAGTACCACCGGCTCGCGGCAACCCTGCGCGACGCGCTGCGCGCGCTGCCGGTGCGGATAGTCTGCTGACGACTGACGAGGAGGTGCGGCGGTGTACGTCTCACGTGTGCGCATCGACGGGGTCCTGGGATTCCACGGAGACCGCGCCGTCGACCTGACGCTGACCCGCCCGGACGGCAGCCACGCCGGCTGGACCGTGATCGCCGGCCGCAACGGCTCCGGCAAGACCACGCTGCTGCGCGCCGTCGCCATCGCCCTGTGCACCCCGGCCCAGGCCTACCCGCTCGCCCCCGACCTGCAGAGCTGGCGCTCGGCGGAGCCGGGCCGGATCGAGCTGACGGTGGGTCTGGACGACGAGGACGACCGCCTGCTCGGCTACCTCGACCCGGACGGTCGGGTCGACGCGGTGGAGACCGTGTGCACGTGGTCCGCTCCGGACGGACGGCCGCGTTCACGTTCTCAGGTGGTCTGGTCACGTCGGACGGTGGGCTCGCTCAAGCCTGTTCCCGACGGCGACTGGGAGGTGTTCTCCGAGGACCAGTTCGCTGGCTACGGGCCTTTTCGTCGTCTGGCGCGCGAAGCGCCCGCAGAGACTTCAGATCTGGCCACCCTGTTCGATGACGAGGCCCCGCTCTCGGAGGGCATCGCCTGGCTGGTCGCCGAGCACCACCGCAGCCTGGAGGGGAGGGACGGCGCCTCCGCGGCCGTCTCCGACGTCCTCGCCTTCCTCGGGGACGGGCTCCTCCCTGACGGCTTCCGGGTGTCCCGAGTCGACTCGGACGGGCTCTGGGTGGAACAGGGCGGCCAGGAGTTCCCGCTGCGGGAACTGAGTGGCGGCCACCGCACGGCGGTCGCGCTGGTGCTGAACCTGCTCTGGGCGCTCGCCGTCCCCTTTGCCAACGCCGATCTCCCGCTCCTCGGAGCCAGCGGCACGGTGATGCCCTACCCCGCGGTGGTCCTGATCGACGAGATCGACGCCCATCTGCACGTCACCTGGCAGCAGCGGATCGGCGGGTGGCTGAAGACCCACTTCCCCGCGGTCCAGTTCGTGGTCACCACGCACAGCCCGTACATCTGCCAGAGCGCCGACCCGGGCGGCCTGATCCGGCTCGGCTCGGCCGGTGACCGGACCGCCCCCGAGGTCGTCTCGGTGGACCTCTACCAGCGGGTCGTCTACGGCACCGGCGACGACGCGATCATGTCCGAGCTGTTCGGCCTGGACACCCCGTTCTCGCCGGAGGCCGAGCGGCTCCGGCTCCGGGCGGGCGACCTGGAGGGCGCGATGATGGACGGCGTCGCCACCGACGCCGAACGCGCCGAGTACGAGGAGCTGTCGGCCAAGCTGACCAGCTCACTGAGCACCAGGGCGGCCGAGGTGGCCGCCCTGCTCGGGCGCCGCGAGTGATCCCGCTTCAGCGGCAGCCGCTCCCGCCCGACCTGGCGCACCGGCTGCGGCTTCGCGGCGAGCGACTGCACCGCACCGACCTCAGCACCGCCGCGGTCCGCCGCGAGTGGAGCGGTGCCCGCACGGTCCGGCAGGGCCTGCGCCGGTCGCTGCTGCGGATGACCGGCGAGAGCGCGCGCTGCATGTACTGCTGCGACAGCATGGGCACCGACATCGACCACTTCCAGCCGATCGCACTGGCCCCGCTGCGGGCGTTCGACTGGCTGAACCACTTCCTCGCCTGCTCGTACTGCAACAGCAACCAGAAGCGGGAGCTGTACCCCTGCGACGAGGTCAGCGGGGAGTGCCTGCTGATCGACCCGAGCCGGGACGACCCGGCGGACCACCTGCGGCTGCTGTTCAGCAGCGGGCTCTACCGGGGGCGGACCCCGAAGGGGCGTCAGACCATCGCCGTCTTCGGCCTGAACGACCGGCCCGAGCTGGTCCGCGGACGCGGCGACGCGTACCTGCTGTGCCGGGACACCCTGGCCGGCGCGGGGCGCCGGACGGCGCGCGGGGGCGGGGTCGGCGGGGCGGACAGCGCTGCCAGGGCGGGCCGCGGGGACGGCCCGGACCAGGTGGAGTTACTGCTGCGGGCGCTGAGCCGCCGCCCCAACGGGGACGTCCTGCACGCGATGCTGGCGGTCCGCCACCTCCCGGATGCACCGCGGATGTTCGGCGCCGACGCGGTGCTCGGCCTGCACCGCCTGGCCGCCGTTCTGGCCGCGCCGTCCTAGGCTTGCGGTCATGAGCAACCTGGAGACGGAGCCGCAGGCGCGGGTGTGCGGTGGCCGGGAGGACGTGTCGGGTCGGCCGGTGCGGGAGCTGCTGGCGCCGAAGCTGGTGCCGCTCGGCGAGAGCACCGTGGTGCGGCGGCTGCTGCCGAACCTGGGCCGGCGGATGGTCGGCGCCTGGTGCTTCGTGGACCACTACGGCCCGGACGACATCGAGAGCGCCCCGGGGATGCAGGTCGCCCCGCATCCGCACACCGGCCTGCAGACCGTCAGCTGGCTGCACGACGGCGAGGTGCTGCACCGGGACAGCCTCGGCAGCGTGGCCACGGTACGGCCGCGCGAGCTGGGGCTGATGACGGCGGGTCGGGCCATCTCGCACGCCGAGCAGTCCCCGCGGGAGCACGGCCCGCGGCTGCACGGCGCGCAGCTCTGGGTCGCGCTGCCGGACCGGCACCGGGGCACGGACCCGCACTTCGAGCACCATCCGCTGCTGCCCGAGGTCTCCGCCCCCGGCCTGCGGGCCACCGTGATCATGGGCGAGCTGGACACCTCCCGCTCACCCGGCCGCACCTTCTCCCCGCTGGTCGGCGCGGACCTGGCGCTCACCGCGGGCGCCTCGGCGCGGCTCCCGGTCGAACCCGACTTCGAGTACGCGGTGCTGTCCATGTCCGGCCGGGCCGAGGTGGACGGCGTCCCGGTCGAGCCCGGCTCGATGCTCTACCTCGGCTGCAGCCGAAGGGAGTTGCCGCTGCGCGCGGACTCCGACAGCGCGCTGCTGCTGCTCGGCGGCGAGCCGTTCGAGGAGAAGCTGGTGATGTGGTGGAACTTCGTGGCCAGGACCCACGACGAGATCACCCAGGCCCGCGAGGACTGGATGAACGGCGACCGGTTCGGCACGGTGCAGGGCTACGACGGGCCTTCGATCCCTGCGCCGGAGCTGCCCGGAATCCGCCTAAAACCTAGGGGACGCACGCGCTGAGCTGGGATGTTGACATCGCCTTGGAGCGTCGGCGTCTGCACTCCCGAGCCTTCCGATCCCGTCAGGGACGGAAGCCCGCGCCCGCAGGCTCACCCCGGGCCAGAAGCAGGCCACCCGGATCCTGGCCGCCGGACGCGCCCCGGTCGAACACGGCTTCGCCCACCTGAAGAACTGGCGGATCCTCACCAAGCTCCGCACCGCCCCCGCCCCCGCCCCCGCCCGCGCCACCGCCCTCCTGCGCGCCCTGCTCGTGCTCATGAACCTCGAAGCCAGGCACTGACGGACGATCAAGGCCGCAGACTCCCGCGCTCAACCGGCACGAGTACCCCGGACAGCCCGCACACCAGCCCCGCTGACCAGCACGTTCGAAGATGACGAAGCTCCAGTGTCTCCGAACCGCTGCTGCCGACAGCCGGTGGCATGCTGCTCCGGGGCACCACCGTCGAGGCGGACTTGCTGTCCCGGGCCGGGCCAGGTCAGCCACGCGGATCCCGTCTGTTCGCAGGCCTGGCTGATGCCGAATCGCTGACCAGGGTTTTGAGGGGCATGGCTGACTGCGGCCCAGTGCGGCCGGGCTCGATCCCCTGTGCAGGGACCCCTGGTCCCCTTGAAGCCCGGGGACGCACCCGCTGACCGCGACGCCAGTGTTCGTGTTGCGAATGTCGGGTGTTCACCGGACACCGCCCCGGGGTTCACCGTCGGGCTTCACGTTCATTGACGTGACCTCAGGAATCCTTTCTCATAAGCGTACCCGCGCTGTTCTCGCGATCGCCGTGGCCGTCGCCCTGGCCGGTACCGGCACCGCCGTGGCCCAGGGTGTCGGCTGGCTGTCCGCGCCGACGCACGACTTCGGCGTGGTCGCCGACTCCTACACCGGGCACGGCACGGTGACCGGCAACGTCCTGCGCAACGACTACCGGGCGACCGCCGTCGTCCGGAACACCGAGCCGTCCGACGGCACGGTGAAGGTCAACGCCGACGGCAGCTTCAGCTACACGCCGAAGCCGGGCTTCACCGGCACCGACAGTTTCAGCTACACCGCGACCGACGCCGTCCAGCTGTTCAAGGACGCCTCGGCGAAGGGCTCCCCGTTGCCGCCGCTGGGCACCGTCCCCGGCCCGAACGGCAGCACCACCTCGATCTCCGGCGAGGGCTACGGCTCCTCGCTGGCGCCGGTGCCGGGCCGGGCGGGCTGGTTCTACGGGCTGACCGACCGCGGCCCGAACGCCGACGACCCGGTCGGCAACAAGTCCGAGCCGCTGCCCGGCTTCACGCCGCAGATCGGTGAGTTCAAGCTGGTCGACGGCAAGGCCGAGCTGCAGAGGACGGTCACCCTGAAGGGCCCGAAGAAGGTCAAGGGCCCCGCCGGGGTCTACGGCCAGCCCTACAGCGGACGCCCCCCGCTGGCCCCCGACACCAACGAGAAGATCGACAGCGTCGCCGACAGCCACGGCACGACCGGCGTGCCGATCCCCAACGACCCGGACGGGTACGACTCCGAGGGCCTGGTGGCGCTCCCGGACGGGACGTTCTGGGTGTCGGACGAGTACGGCCCCTACGTCACGCACTTCGACGCCAACGGCTACGAGCTGGGCCGGCTGACCCCCGACCAGGACAGCCCGAACAACGCGTTCCACACCATCGTCGGCCATCTCCCGGCCGAGCTGGCCCACCGCGCCAACAACAAGGGCATGGAGGGCCTGACCGTCACCCCGGACGGCTCGACCCTGGTCGGTGCGATGCAGGCGGCGCTCCAGCTGCCGGACCTCGGCAGCACCAAGTACTCCAAGGTCGCCGCCACCCGCATCGTCACCATCAACCTGCGCACGTTCCAGACCAAGCAGTACCTCTACCTGCTGGACAACCCGGCCGGCACCGGGGACGCCACCAGCGAGATCACCGCGCTGTCGAACACGAAGTTCCTGGTCGACGAGCGGGACGGCAACTTCGAGCCGTTCGCGAACAAGACCCTCTACGAGATCGACACCAACGGCGCCACCGACGTCAGCGGCCTGACCATCGGTGGCAAGTCGCCGGAGGCCTTCGTCGGGGCGGACGACACCGACACCGCGCTGGCGGCGCTGACCGCGGCGGGCGTCCAGGTGGCACAGAAGCAGCCGTACCTCCAGGTCGGCACGCTGCTGAGCCAACTCGACCCGACCGGAAAGCTGTTCGGCCACGACAAGGTCGAGGGGGTCGCCACCACGGACGCGGGCCGGACGCTGTACCTGTCCAACGACGACGACTTCGGCATCGACTACATCGGCGACAACGGTGACAGCAGCCCCACCGCGGACCCCGACGGGGTCTGGGGCGTTCACCAGAAGACGCTGCCGGCCACCGGCACCGAGGACAGCGGCGAGATCCTGAAGGTCGACACCAGCAAGCTTCCAGCGGTCCTCAAGACCGTCACGGTAACCGTCCACGTGCGCTGACAGGCCCGAAAGGCCCTTGGCCACAAAGGAACTGATCACCCGTCATTCCATATTGGTCCAGACCCTTGACGGGTTCATTGGTCTGTACCACAGTCAATGGCAGGTACCTGCTCACACTCTGCGCATGCGCTTCCGTCCCCCTCAACCCCCACACCGGGAGGACGCTCCATGCACCGTTCCCGACGTTTCGGCTTGGCGGCCGTGTCCTGCGCGGCCGCCCTGCTGGGCCTGTCCGCATCCCTGCTCGGCACCTCGGCAGGTGCGGCCACGCCCGCGGGCAACACCACCGGGGCCGCCGCCACCAGCGGCGGCCTCAAGGTCGGCTACTTCGACCAGTGGTCGATCTACGCCAACGCCTTCTACCCCAAGAACCTGCAGACCGAGGGCATCGCCGGCAAGCTCGACTACCTGATCTACGACTTCGAGAACATCGACCCGAACACGCACCAGTGCTTCGAGGCCAACTCCGCCGCGTCCCAGGACGAGAACAACCCCAACGCCGGTGACGGCGCGGGCGACTCGTTCGCGGACTACGGCAAGTCGTACGACTCCAGCATCAGCGTCGACGGCACCTCCGACGCCTACAACATGCCGATCGTCGGCAACTTCCACCAGTTGCAGGAACTCAAGGCGAAGAACCCCAACCTGAAGATCCTGCTCTCGATCGGCGGCTGGACCTACTCCAAGTACTTCTCGGACGCGGCCGCCACCGACGCTTCGCGCAAGGCCCTGGTCTCTTCCTGCATCGACATGTTCATCAAGGGCAACCTGCCCTCGCAGAACGGCTACGGCGGCGCGGGCACCGGCAAGGGCATCTTCGACGGCTTCGACATCGACTGGGAGTACCCGGGCGGCGGCGGCCACACCGGCAACCACTCCAGCACCGCGGACAAGGCGAACTTCACCGCGCTGCTGGCCGAGTTCCGCAGCGAGCTGAACACCCAGGGCGCGGCGGACGGCAAGACCTACGCGCTCAGCGCCGCGCTCCCGTCCGGTCAGGACAAGATCCAGAACATCCAGACCAACCAGATCGCCCAGTACCTGACCTTCGGCGACGCCATGACGTACGACATGCACGGCGGTTTCGAGCCCACCGGGCCGACCAACCACCAGGCGCCGATCTACAACGATCCCAATGACCCGATGACCCCGATCGCGCCAGGGACCGGCAAGTACTCGATCGACTCGGCGGTACGGGCGTACACCGTCGGCGACTCCCAGTACGGCATCCCCGGCGGCTTCCCAGCGGGCAAGCTGACGCTGGGCATCCCGTTCTACTACCGCGGCTGGACCGGCGTCGCGGCCGGGGCCAACCACGGCCTGTTCCAGCCCGCGAGCGCACCCGCGCCAGGCGCGGCCGACTCCGGCAACGTGGCCGGCGTGCGCATGTACAAGGAGCTGACCGGCGTCGTCGACAACGCCGCCGACACCTTCTGGGATCCCACGGCCCAGGCGGCGTACTTCTACGACGGGACCAACTTCTGGAGCGGTGAGGACGCCCGTTCGATCCAGGCCACGACCGACTACATGCACTGCAACGGTCTGGGCGGAACGATGATGTTCTCGATGTACGACCTGGACCCGGCGGCCACCCTGTTCAACGACACGGTGACCGACACCAACGGCTCCGCGGCCGGCTGTGCCGCCCCGCCGACCAGCGCCCCGCCCACCACGACGCCGCCCACCACGACGCCGCCGACCACGACGCCGCCGACGACCACTCCGCCCACCACGACGCCCCCGACCACCACCCCGCCCACCACCGCACCGCCCACCACCGCACCGCCCACCACGACGCCGCCCGGCAGCGGCGCGGTCGTCAACGGCGGCTTCGAGACCGGCTCGCTCGCCCCCTGGACCTGCTCCGCCGCGGCCACCGCGGTGGTCCAGAGCAGTCCGGTGCACTCCGGCAGCCATGCGCTGACGGCGACGCCGACGTCCAGTGACACCGCCCAGTGCCAGCAGACGCTGACCCTGAAGGCGAACACCGCCTACACCCTCACCGGGTGGATCCAGGGCAGCTACGTCTACCTCGGCGTCAGCGGCGGCGCCACCGCCAGCACCTGGGCCAGCCCCGGTGGCACCTGGCAGAAGCTCACGGTTCCGTTCACCACCGGCTCCTCCGGTGCCGTGACCCTCTACCTGCACGGCTGGTACGGCCAGAGCGCCTACTCGGCCGACGACATCGCCATCGCCTGAGGTCACAGCCTGGCAGCCCTTGTGAACAACCGACGGGTGTCGGCTGGAGGACGCACTATCCTTCAGCTGACACCCGTCGGCCCGATTAAGGACTCAGCCCGTGACCACGCCTCCTCCCTGGAACGGGCAGAACCCGCCGCAGCCGTCGGGCTGGGACAAGCCCACCCCGCCGCCGACGCCGCCGACCCCGCCGCAGCCCGGCTGGAACCCGCCGCCGACGCCGCCGCCGACCCCGCCGCCCGGCTGGAACCCGCCCACGCCGCCGCCGATGCCCCCGCAGCAGCAGTACCTGCCGCCGCAGCCCCCGCCCGGTATGTACGGGACGCCGGGCATGCCGGGGATGTCCGGGATGCAGCCGATGCTCCAGCTGCCGGCCGACACCCTGGTCACCATCGGCGACATCGTCTGCACCCAGCACGAGGTGATCACCCCCAGCGGCAGCCGCCCGATCGGCCAGGTGACCTGGTCCTTCACCGACCTGTCCCGCAGCAACCGGGTGATCCCCACCTGGGCGATCGTCTGCACCATCGTCTTCACCCTGCTGCTCTGCGGCCTCGGCCTGCTGTTCCTGCTGGCCAAGGAGGAGCGCACCGAGGGCAGCGTGCAGATCGTGGTGCAGGGCCCGGGGATGCTGCACCAGCTGCAGCTCCCGGTGTACTCGGTGATGCAGGTCCAGGACTTCAACGCCCGCGTCGGCTACGCCCGTTCACTGACCGCGGCGGCTGCTGCGGCGATGTGAGCGGGGCGGACGCGGGGGCGGCCGGTCCGTGGGCGGCCGGTCAGGGCAGTCGTTGCTCAGGGCCGGGTCATCCGCAGCACGTCGAGGGCCTGGTCCAGCTGCTCCTCGGTCAGCTTCCCCTGCGTCACATACCCGCGCTCCAGCACCACCTGACGGATCGTCTTCCGCTCCGCCAGCGCCTGCTTGGCGACCTTCGCCGCCTCCTCGTAGCCGAGGTAGCGGTTCAGCGGGGTCACCACCGAGGGTGAGGACTCGGCGTACTCGCGCAGCCGCTCGACATTGGCGGTGATCCCGTCCACGGTCCGGTCGGCCAGCAGCCGGGCGACGTTGGCCAGCAGCCGGACCGACTCCAGCAGATTGCGGGCGATCACCGGCAGCATCACATTGAGCTCGAAGCTGCCGGCCGCGCCCGCGACGGCCACGGTGGCGTCGTTCCCGGCGACCTGGGCCGCGACCATCACCACGGCCTCCGGGATCACCGGGTTGACCTTGCCCGGCATGATCGAGGAGCCCGGCTGCAGGTCCGGCAGGTTGATCTCGGCCAGCCCGGTCCGCGGCCCCGAGCCCATCCAGCGGAGATCGTTGGCGATCTTGGTGAAGCCGACCCCGATCGTCCGCAGCTGCCCGCTCAGCTCGACCAGGCCGTCCCGGGCGCCCTGCGCCTCGAAGTGGTTCCTGGCCTCGGTCAGCGGCAGCCCGGTGGCCCGCGCCACTTCGGCGATCACCGCGGCGGAGAAGCCGGCCGGGGTGTTGATCCCGGTCCCGACCGCCGTTCCGCCCAACGGCAGCTCGGCGACCCGGGGCAGCGTCGCCCGCAGCCGCTCCACCCCGTACCTGACCTGGGCCGCGTAGCCGCCGAACTCCTGGCCCAGGGTGACCGGGGTGGCGTCCATCAGATGCGTCCGCCCGGACTTCACCACCCCGGCGAACTCCTCGGCCTTCCGCTCCAGTGCCGCCGCGAGGTGCTCCAGCGCCGGGACCAGGTCCCGGGTGACCGCGGCCGTCGCCGCGACATGGATCGAGCTGGGGAAGACGTCGTTGGACGACTGGCTCGCGTTCACCTGGTCGTTCGGGTGCACCGGCGACCCGAGCCGCTCGCTCGCCAGGGCCGCGATCACCTCGTTGGCGTTCATGTTGGACGAGGTGCCGGAGCCGGTCTGGAACACGTCGATCGGGAACTCGGCGTCCCAGCGCCCCGCGGCCACCTCGTCCGCCGCCTCCACCACGGCCGCGGCGGTCGCCGGGTCCAGCACGCCGAGACCGGCGTTCACCCGCGCCGCCGCCGCCTTGATCCGCGCCAGCGCCTCGATGTGCGCCCGCTCCAGCCGCTGCCCGGAGATCGGGAAGTTCTCCACCGCCCGCTGCGTCTGCGCCCCCCACTTCGCCGCCGCGGGCACCCGCACCTCACCCATCGAGTCGTGCTCGACCCGGTACCCGCCGTCCTGCCCTGCCGCTGCGCCCATGTCCACAACCTCCTCCACCCAGCCACAGCGGCGATGACGCCGCGCATGTTCCCGTCGGCCGCCCGTCCCAGCCTAGGACGAACCAAGGACGACCGACGGACCCCGCTCCCTAGCGTCGTGTCACGGGTCGGCAGTGCCGTTCCTGCCACCTGGCGTCGACACCGCGACGCGTCCGAGACAGAGCAGCCGCCGCCACATCCGCGGAGGCTGACGGGGAAGGAATGCACGTGAAGAATGTGAAGCGTATGGCGACCACCGCCGCCGCCCTCGGACTGGCTGCGGCGAGCCTGGCGGGTTTCGGCGCCGGCGCGGCGCACGCCGACCCGGCCGGTGCCGTGCTCGCACCCGCCGCCGCCCACCCCCTCACCCTCGAACCCGGGGACTACCTCGGTGACGACATCCGCACGTCGCACGGCGTCGGCGTGTACTCCTCGCCCAACGCGTCCTCCTCGAAGTCCATCACCCTGTGGGCGCCCGACGTCGTCAACGTCGGCTGCTGGGTCTCCGGTGGCCAGGTCTACAACGACGGCGACGTCTGGTACAAGATCGACGCCTGGTCGACCCAGGACGAGCAGGGCTGGAACCCCATCAGCGGCTGGGTCTTCGCTCCCTACGTGGACGGTGCGGACTACTTCCACACCAACATGGTCGGGAACTGCAACGACTACTGACGGCAACGCTGACGGCAATTCCTGACGGCAACGCCTGACCCTGCCGGCCCACGACGGTGCCTGCTGGACGCTCAGCTGCGGAGGGCGGCGTCCAGCAGGCGGGTCAGTTCGCCGACGCGTCCGCCGCCGGCCGGTGCCGCCGGGTATCGCTTGAGCACGTCGACCAGGGCCGGGGTCGCGTGGCGCACCGCCTCGGCGACGCGTTCGTCGCCGACGGCCCGATCGGTCCCGGCGGCCCGATCGGCGTCGGCGGCGAGCTCGGCCGCCCTGGCCGCGTGCGCGGCGGACCCGAGGATGTGCTTGACCTGCGAGGCGTTCGGCAACGGATGCAGGTAGGCGGCGCCCGCCGCCGCCATCGCCGCGCGCGCCGCCTCCGCCGCGGCCGGCTGCGCCTCCTTCGCCGCCTTGAGCGCCGCCCAGGCCGCGTCGCGCAGCGCCTTACCGCGCTTGCCGCCCCCGGCGAACTCCCTTGCCGTGTCGATCGCGCGCCGAGGCCGCGAGTCCTCCGGCCGCTCGTCCTCGAAGATCCCCAGCACCTCCCGCGCACACACCTCGGCAAAGGCCGTGACCTCGCGCAGATCCCCCATGCTCAGAACGAACTCAGCCGCTTCGGATGCCATGCCCCCATTCTCGCCCGATCCTCAGCGAACTTCGGCGCTGTAGCGGGCTCCCCGCCTTCTTCTTCCTCGGCGTGGACTGCCGTGATGTGTCGATGCCATATCACACGAACATCCGTCCGCCGGGAGTAGTCGGCAGTCAACATCGCTGCCTGCTCCTGCTCGGCCAGCCTCAGGCACTCCGCGCAGTCGTCCTCCCTCGGGCTCACTACTGCGCCCCGCACTGGAAGCAGAGCTGCGTGCGCGCGACGAGGATGGCCAACCTGCCGCATCCGGTGCACGTTTCCTTCCTCGCTGTGTAGAGCCACCACATCAGCGGACCGCCTTCCATCGATTGCCTTCCACGATCTTCGAGGTGGCCCGTAGGACGGGGGAACCTCCCACGGATCCCACTTCCGGACGTCCTGCATGGGGTAGAACGTCCCTTGGAACGTCCGGAAGTTTGGGAGCGAGCGACCATGCAGAACGAACGGCTCCGCGCGACCATGGCGGCTGGCGGGTGGACTCAGGGCAGCCTCGCGGAGCGCGTCCAGGTGGACGCCAAATCGGTAGAGCGCTGGGTGAATCTCGGACGGACGCCCCGCCGGGCGACCGCCTTACGTGCTGCTGAAGCCCTCGGGGAGGATGTCCATGCGTTGTGGCCGGCTCTGCGTCAGGCACGCCCCGCCCGTGCGGTCGGCCCCGAACTGGTAGCGCTGTACGACCAGCGCGCTGACGTACCCGTGTCGGCCTACGTGCTGCCGTCTGGCGTTGCTGCACTACCGGTCGCTTCTCGGGGTGCCGGGGATCGAGATCCGCACGCACGGCACGACCCTCTACAAACAGCCTCTACCGGGCCGACGAAGAGATGCTGGTCAATGCCCACGTATGGGGCGTGAACGCCTATGCAGCGCCGCTGTGGCGCCTTCGCAAGGTCGGCGACGGCGGGATATTCGACACGTACGCTCAGAGCTTCGAAGCCGTCTGGGCAACAGCGGCGTCCGTCGAGCGGGAAGGCTGAGCCTATGGCGCGAACAGAGTTCTACGACGACCCGGATGCCCCGCAGCCGAACAGTCTTGTCGTGGCGGCCTCTGCCGTCGTCGCGGACGAGGACGGGCGCATCCTGCTCCAGCGCAGGACCGACAACGGCCTGTGGGCGCTGCCGGGCGGGGGTATGGAGATGGCCGACTCCCTGCCAGGCACTGCTGTCCGCGAGGTGAAGGAAGAGACCGGACTGGACGTCGAGATCACCGGCCTTGTCGGCACGTACACCGACCCGCGACACGTGATCGCCTACAGCGACGGAGAAGTGCGCCGACAGTTCAATGTCTGCTTCACAGCGCGCGTCGTCGGCGGACAACTGGCCATATCGGACGAGTCGACGGAACTGCGCTTCGTCGCACCGGAAGACGTGCCGACGCTGCCCATGCATCACACCCAACGGCTTCGCCTCGATCACTTCCTGGACCACCGGACGACGCCCTACCTCGGGTAGGCGGTGCCGCTCACGGCTTACTCCGCCGACCGTACCGGGATGCTGGTGATCAGTGGCTGGGTGTCGGCGCCCGGGTCGGTGAAGAAGTCGTTGCCCTTGTCGTCGACCACGACGAAGGCGGGGAAGTCCACCACCTCGATCCGCCAGACCGCCTCCATGCCCAGCTCGGCGTACTCCAGCACCTCGACCTTCTTGATGCAGTCCAGCGCCAGCCGGGCCGCCGGGCCGCCGATCGAGCCGAGGTAGAAGCCGCCGTGCTCGGCGCAGGCGTCGGTGACCTGCTGCGAGCGGTTGCCCTTGGCCAGCATCACCATCGAGCCGCCGGCCGCCTGGAACTGGTCCACGTAGGAGTCCATCCGCCCCGCCGTGGTCGGGCCGAAGGAGCCGGAGGCGTAGCCCTCGGGGGTCTTGGCCGGGCCCGCGTAGTAGACCGGGTGGTCCTTGAGGTACTGCGGCATGCCCTCGCCCGCGTCAAGGCGCTCCTTGATCTTGGCGTGGGCGATGTCGCGGGCGACCACCAGCGTGCCGGTGAGCGAGAGCCGGGTCTTCACCGGGTGCCTGCTCAGCTCGGCGCGGATGTCCGCCATCGGCTGGTCGAGGTCGATCCGGACCACAGCGTCGTCCAGGTGCTCGTCGGTGGTCTCCGGCAGGTACTTCGCCGGGTCGGTCTCCAGTTGCTCCAGGAAGACGCCCTCGGCGGTGATCTTGCCCAGCGCCTGCCGGTCGGCCGAGCAGGAGACGGCCATCGCCACCGGCAGCGACGCCCCGTGCCGCGGCAGCCGGATCACCCGGACATCGTGGCAGAAGTACTTGCCGCCGAACTGCGCCCCGATTCCGATCTTCTGGGTCAACTCCTGGACCTTCGCCTCCAGTTCGAGGTCGCGGAAGCCGTGCCCGGTGGCCGAGCCCTCGGTCGGCAGGGTGTCCAGGTAGTGCGCGGAGGCGTACTTCGCGGTCTTCAGTGCGAACTCCGCGCTGGTCCCGCCGACCACGATGGCCAGGTGGTACGGCGGGCAGGCGGCCGTCCCCAGCGAGCGGATCTTCGCCTCCAGGAAGGCCATCATCGACGCCTCGTTGAGGATCGCCTTGGTCTCCTGGTAGAGGTACGACTTGTTGGCGCTGCCGCCGCCCTTCGCCATGAACAGGAACTTGTACGCGCCGCCGTCGGTCGCGTACAGCTCGACCTGCGCGGGCAGGTTGCTGCCGGTGTTCTTCTCGTCCCACATGGTCAGCGGGGCCATCTGCGAGTAGCGCAGGTTGAGCTTGGTGTAGGCGTCGTAGATGCCCTGCGACAGCGCCGCCTCGTCCGTCCCCTCGGTCAGCACGTTCTGGCCGCGCTTGCCCATCACGATCGCGGTGCCGGTGTCCTGGCACATCGGCAGCACCCCGCCGGCCGCGATGTTGGCGTTCTTCAGCAGGTCCAGGGCCACGAAGCGGTCGTTCGGGCTGGCCTCCGGGTCGTCCAGGATCCGGCGCAGCTGGGCCAGGTGCGCCGGGCGCAGCAGGTGCGAGATGTCGTGCATCGCCTCGGCCGCGAGCAGTCGCAGCGCCTCGGGCTCCACCTGGAGGAAGGTCCGCCCGTTCGCCTCGAAGGTGCTGACGCCCTCGCTGGTGAGCAGCCGGTACGGGGTGGGGTCCGCGCCGAGCGGCAGCAGGTCGGTGTAGGCGAAGTCGGGCATGGCGGGGTCCTCAATCATCGGCGATCGGAGCTCGTCCACCAGGGTACTGATCGGGGCTGTCACGGACGGCGGGCGGGTGACTATCCTCACCCTGTGGACAACTCTTCCCTGCCGGACCCGTTGAAGAAGCCGAAGCCCTACGCCGATCCCGCGGAGGCGGACCTGCGTGCCTCGGACGCCGATCGCGAGCGGGTGGCCGAGGCTCTGCGCGAGGCGTACGCGGAGGGGCGGCTGACCGCCGAGGAGCACTCGGAGCGGGTGGACTCGGTCTACGCCGCGAAGACGCTCGGCGAGCTGGTCCCGCTGACCGTGGACCTCCCCTCGCACGCGGCCACCCACGCCGCCGCCGCCGGGACCGCCTCGGTGCCACGGCCCGCCGGGCAGCAGGACCGGTCCGCGCTGCCGTCCAGGACCGAGCCGGAGACCATGGTCGCGGTGTTCGGCGGGGCCCAGCGCAAGGGCCGGTTCCGGGCCGGACGGTCGCTGAAGGCGCTGGCGGTGTTCGGCGGGGTGGAGATCGACCTGACCGAAGCCGTGTTCGACGCTCCCGAGCTGGTGATCCACTGCACCGCGGTGTTCGGCGGGGTCGAGATCAGGGTCCCCGAACACGTCACCCTGCGCGGCGGCGGGGCCGGGATCTTCGGTGGCTTCGACGTGAAGCAGCAGGAGGGGACCGATCCGCACGGCCCGGTGGTGACCATCAAGGGCTCCGCGGTGTTCGGCGGAGTCGAGGCCAAACTGCGCAGGCCGAACAAGCTTGCGGCCAAGGCCCGGGAGGCCGCGCGCCGCTTCCTGGACGAGTGAGCCCGACGGCTCGGCGAGGTGCGGATCCGGTGCGGATCCGTTCGTCGGATTGTGTGCGCAGTGCATGAATCGGTGTCCCACGGGGTAGATCGGCCTCACATCGCTTGACCGTTCGGCGATGTGCGGTACCCCTCACCGTGCTCTCGCCACTGTCGTCAGGAGTGTGTCGTGCTTCATCCGATAGAAGCCCGTCTGGACGAGTCCGGTACACACGTCCCGGTTCAACGCGGGTCCACGGATGACACTCCCTGGCACACCAACGCGGCCTGCCGCCGGGACGAGGCGGGGCTGTTCTTCGCGCCGTCCAAGGAGCCCACGGCCGCCCGGCTGGCCCGCGAGGAGCAGGCCAAGCGGGTCTGCGCGCGCTGCCCGGTGCTGATGTCCTGCCGGGAGCACGCACTGCTGCAGCCGGAGCCGTACGGCGTCTGGGGCGGCCTGACCGCCGCCGAGCGCCGGGTGGTGCTGGCCCGGCGCCGCCGCCGGGAGCAGGAGCTCCGGGAGGCGGCGCGGGCCACACGGCAGATCGCCGCGGCGGGCTGACCCGTCCGGGCCTGCCGGGCGCCGACCGCGGCGGGGACGGACCCCCGCGGGACGCGCCGGGGGCCGACCCGCGGGCCGGGTACGGCTAGCGCGCCCGGTCGAAGTCGATCGCGCTGTAGGCCCGCAGCTTGGACAGCCGGTGGGTGCTCTCGATCCGGCGGATGGTGCCGCTCTTGGACCGCATCACCAGGGAGCTGGTGGTCGCGGTCTCCGGCCCGTAGTGCACCCCGCGCAGCAACTCGCCGTCGGTGATGCCGGTGGCGACGAAGAACACGTTGTCACCGCTGACCAGGTCGTCGGTGTGCAGGATCCGGTCCAGGTCGTGGCCCGCGTCCAGCGCCTTGCGCCGTTCGGCCTCGTCCTTGGGCCAGAGCCGGCCCTGGATCACTCCGCCGAGGCACTTGATCGCGCAGGCGGCGATGATCCCCTCGGGCGTCCCGCCGACGCCGAGCAGCAGGTCGACGCCGGTGCCCTCGCGGACGGCCATGACCGCGCCGGCCACGTCGCCGTCCGAGATGAACTTGATCCGCGCCCCGGTGGCCCGGATGTCCGCGGCCAGCGTGTCGTGCCGCGGCCGGTCCAGTACCACCACGGTGACGTCCTCGGGCGCGCAGCCCTTGGCCCGCGCGACCGCGCGGACGTTGTGCTCGACCGGCGCGCTGATGTCCACCGCACCGGCCGCCTCCGGGCCCGCGACCAGCTTGTCCATGTAGAAGACGGCGCTGGGGTCGAACATGGTGCCGCGGTCGGCGACGGCGAGCACCGCGACCGCGTTGGGCATGCCCTTGGCGGTGAGCGTGGTGCCGTCCACCGGGTCCACGGCGACGTCGCACTCGGGGCCGGTCCCGTCGCCGATCCGCTCGCCGTTGAAGAGCATCGGGGCGTCGTCCTTCTCGCCTTCGCCGATGACGACGATGCCGTTCATCGAGACGGTGTGGACGAGCGTGCGCATGGCGCGTACGGCGGCGCCGTCGGCCCCGTTCTTGTCGCCGCGGCCGACCCAGCGACCGGCCGCCATCGCGGCGGCCTCGGTGACGCGGACGAGCTCCAGGGCGAGGTTGCGGTCGGGTGCCTCCGGGGCTACTTCGAGCGAGGACGGAAGGTTGTGCGACTGTGGTTCGGTCATCGGTTGCGTACCTCTCTGTACGACGACGGCCGGATGAGGGTGTGCCGATGGTACCGACGACCTGCGGGGATGTCTGTGGCCTGGGGCACTGGCCGGCGCACCGGCGGTGGGCCGGCGGGCAGGCCATCGGGCAGGCCATCGAGTGGGCCGGGACCCCGGTGCCGGACCGGGGTCGGGCCATGGTCCACCATGGACGGGTGGCAACAGAGAGCGCGCCGGCGCAGACCGGGACAGCACCCACCCGCACCCAGAAGCGTCCGGGGATGGCCGGGAAGTCGGCCCGGGACATGGTCCTGTCGCTGATCGCGGTGATGGCGGCCGGGCTGGTCATCTACTACTTCATCCCGCACAGCGGCGGCGACGGGGTGCACCCGGTGGAGTACAACGCCGCGGTGCAGTCCGCCCGGCGGGCGGCGCCGTACCCGGTGCTGGCCCCGGTCGGCCTGGCCAAGGGCTGGAACGCCACGGCGGTGGAGTACGACGGCTCCGACCCCGCGAACGCCGAGTGGACCCTGGGCTTCATCGACCCGCACGGGCAGTACGTGGCGATCCGGCAGAGCAACGGCCCGATGGACGCCTTCCTCGCCGACGCCACCACCAACGGCGTCAAGCAGCCCGCGACCAGCACCGTCGACGGCACCGTCTGGAGCCACTACCAGGGCGACCGCTACCGGGCCCTGGTCCTGCAGACCCCCAAGGGCACCACCGCGATCACCGGCACCGAGTCCTACACCGCCCTGGCCGCCTTCGCAGCGACGCTGAAGTAGCCCCCCGGCGGGGTCAGGGCCGGCCGAGTCCCCGGTAGGTCCACCCGGCCCCCTGCCAACGGGCACGGTCGAGCGCGTTCCGGCCGTCGACCACAGCGCGCTGTGCGACCACCGCGGCGACCGCGGTCGGGTCGATCTCGCTGAACTCCGACCACTCGGTGAGCAGCAGGACGACCTCGGCGCCTTCGGCGGCCGCCAGGGCCCCGGTCGCGTACCCGAGTTCTGGTTGCACCTTCCGCGCGTTGTCCATCGCCTTCGGGTCGAAGACGCTGACATCGGCACCCAGCGCGTGCATCCGCGCGGCCACCGCGAGCGCGGGCGAGTCGCGGATGTCGTCCGAGTCCGGCTTGAACGCGGCGCCCCAGACGGCCACCCGGCGGCCCGTCAGGCTTCCTCCGCACAACTCGGCGGCGAGTTCCACGGCACGCTCGCGGCGCCGCAGGTTGATGGCGTCCACCTCACGCAGGAAGCGCAGTGCCCGATCCACTCCCAGTTCCTCGCCGCGGGCCTGGAAGGCGCGGATGTCCTTGGGCAGGCAGCCGCCGCCGAAACCGATGCCCGGGCCTAGGAAGCGCCCGCCGATCCGGGTGTCGTAGGAGAGGGCCCTGCTGAGCTGGAGCACATCGGCGCCGGTCGCTTCGCAGACCTCGGCCATGGCGTTGATGAAGGAGATCTTGGTGGCCAGGAAGGAGTTCGCGGAGACCTTGACCAGTTCGGCGGTGGCCAGGTCGGTCACGACCAGCGGTGGTTCCGGGTCGAGCGGAGCGTAGACCGCGCGCAGCACGGCTTCGGCCTCGGGCGCCTCCGGGCCGATGCCGAAGACCAGCCGGTCCGGTCGCAGCGTGTCGTCCAGGGCGAAGCCCTCGCGGAGGAACTCGGGGTTCCAGGCCAGGGCGGCCCGGCTGCCGACCGGAGCCGCCCCGGCGAGGCGCTCGGCGAGCCGGCTCGCGGTGCCGACCGGCACGGTGGACTTGCCGACCACGAGGCAGGGGTGGGTCAGGTGCGGTGCCAGGGAGTCGATCGCGGCGTCGATGTAGCCGAGGTCCGCGGCACCGCTGTCCTTGTGCTGCGGGGTTCCCACGCAGACGAAGTGCACCTCGCCGAAAGCGGCGGCCTCCTCGTAGGACGTCGTGAACCGCAGTCGGCCGGCTTCGGTCTGCTCCCTGAGCAGTTCGGACAACCCTGGCTCGTAAAACGGCGCCTGACCGTTTGTCAGCGCGGCGATCCGGTCCTCGTCGACATCCACTCCGAGGACGTCGTGGCCGATCGCCGCCATGCACGCGGCATGGGTGGCACCCAGGTACCCGGTACCTATCACAGTGAGCCGCATCGGTTTCCTTTCCGCTCTTGCCAGGGGGTGGACTATATCCTCACCTCCCGCTCACACCCACTCGCACCCCACGGCGGCCTGGGGAGCTTTGTGGACAGCCGAAATGCTGCCGGATTTCTACCTAGCCCACTATTTCCGGGTGAACCGGACACCGGCGACGGCTGTGTCGTTCGTCACTCCGATGTCCGTCCACGGTGCCTCAATTCGGGCTCCGAGTACCGACGAGCGGGCCCAAACGCCCACGTGCGGTCGTGAATGTCGGGTTTGCGGCCAGCCCTCCCCAGCACCTCCGTCACCAATGCGCAACATTCGTGGGCTATCTTCACACTGAGAACACACGTTTCGGTCACCAGGAAGGCCAAGTCCGGCATGCACACGCTCATCAGAGCCGGAGCGCACCTCCACTGGTACGGGGTGACGGTCGGAACGCTGCTGTTCCTGAAGCTGGTTCTGTCCATACGGCGACGAAGGAAACCCGAGCTTTCCTTCCGCCATCACAGCCGTGGGTACTACGTACACGGAGTTGTTACGTCCTATAACGAGGCGCCTGCCATGCTGCGCCGCTGCCTGGATTCGATCCTGGCCCAGACCATGCTGGTGGACTCGCTGACGGTGGTGGACGACTGCTCCAGCGACATGTCCTGCGCCGCCCTCATCCACGACATGCGCCCGCAGTTCGAACGCCTGGGCGTCCGGCTGGACTTCATCCGCTTTCCGGACAACCGCGGCAAGCGGCACGGCCTCGCGGCGGGTTTCGAACAGGCCCCCAACGCCGACATGTACCTCTGTGTGGACTCCGACACCGTGCTCGACCAGCACGCCGTCTCCGAACTCGCCGAGCCCTTCAGCAAGCGTCGGGTGCACTGCGTCACCGGCCTGGTCCTCGCGCACAACCGGAGCACCAACCTGCTCACCCGGCTGATAGACATGCGCTACGTCAACGCCTTCCTCGGCGAGCGCGTGGCGTACTCCCGGCTCGGCTCGGTGCTCTGCGCCTGCGGCTCGCTGGCGATGTACCGGGGCTGGGTGGTGCGCAAGTACCTCGACGACTTCCTCGACCAGCGGTTCCTCGGCCGTCCGGCGACCTTCGGTGACGACCGCCGGCTGACCTACTACTGCCTCACCGAGGGGCTGTCGTTGATCCAGCCCTCCTCGGTGGGTTACACGGACGTGCCCGAGCGGCTCAACACTACATCCGCCAGCAGATCCGCTGGGGCAAGTCCTTCATCCGCGAGGGCTTCCTGCTCTTCGGGAAGTTCCGGATCACCCGCATGTACTGGTGGCTCAACCTGATCGAACTGGTCACCTGGGTCCTCTTCACCGGCGGGCTGCTGAGCGCGCTGGTCGCGATCGGGCTCCATCCGACCAGCTGGAAGATGCTGGCCGCCTACGTCGGCTACATGTGCGTGATGGCCTGGGTGCGCTCGGTCCACTATCTGCGGGGGGCGATCACGGTCGGGTTCTTCGACCGGATGTTCACCTTCTTCTGCGCGCCGCTGTACGCACTCATGAACCTCTGCCTGCTGCTGCCGCTGCGGCTGTGGTCGCTCGCGACCCTGCGCAGCACCAACTGGGGCACCCGCGCCACGGTCGAGGTCGGCGGTGGCGAGGAGCCGCAGACGGTCGGGGCGGACGACGACGTGCCCGGGTCGGCGGCGATCCCGGCGGGCGGGCGCTGGGAGGAGACCCTCCCGCTGCGCGTGGTCCGACAGCAGCGGCCGGAGCAGGCGTTCCCGGTCCCGGTCGGCGCCTACGGGAGCCCGACGGACCAGGCGGACCCGACGGGCCACCAGTCGCGGACCGGCTACGACCCCTATTTCCCTGCCCCGGATGGAAGCCCGACCAGCCGCTAGCCGGGCTGTGCGCGACTGCTTCCCCTTCTTCTTCTCCAGGCCTGCCGCAAGCACGGCCTCTGCACTTCGCTAGGAGCCATCATGGGTTCTGCCCTCGGCCGTCGCCGCGCCCAGTCCACCAGCAGAGCGGCGACGGTGTTCCGTGCGGTGGTCTTCTTCTCCCTGGTGGCCGCAGTCGTCTTCGTGACCCGGCCGCTCTGGCACAGCAAGGCGTCCAGCAGCGGCAGCCGGTCCGGCGACGCGACAGGGCCCGCCGCGCCGCTGCTCTCGGTGCGGTACCGCCCCGGGGCGCAGCCCTCGGACTCGGCCTCGTTCTCGCAACCGTGGATGCAACTCGTCAACACCGCCCAGCAGCCCGTAGTCCTCGACGAGGTGACGCTGCGCTACTACTTCAAGCAGGAGGGCACCCGGGGCTACGCCTTCAACTGCATCTACGCCGAAGTCGGCTGTTCGCACGTCGCCGAGAAGATCGTCGCCCTGCCGAGCCCGGTCGGCGACGCGGACCACTACCTCCAGGTCTCCTTCACCGCTGACGCGGGCAGCCTGGCCCCGAAGGCCAACTCCGGCGCGATCGAGCTCCAGCTCTACCGCCCGGACAAGGCGGCGATGAAGGAGTCCGCCGACTTCTCGTTCAACGGCGCCGACGCGAAGGCCTATCGCGAGAACGAGCACATCACCGCCTATGTCAACGGCCGGCTGGCCTGGGGCACGGAACCCGCCGGCGCTGCGGCGCCGGCGTCCTCGGCCCCGGTGCCGCTGGACGCGGCAGCCGGGGTGGTCTTCGACGACTTCCACTACACCGGGCCCGACGACCCGGCACTCAACCAGCACGGCTGGATCGTGCGCACGGCCGACGGCGGTCCGGGCGTCCTGGACACCTGGAAGGCGTCGGGCGTCAGCTTCCCGGTGATGTCCGGAGCCAAGGGCGGCCAGGTCCTCAACCTCCGCGCCACCACCGACGGCACGAAGTCGGGGACCACCCAGGCGGAGATCCAGAGCAGGGACATCCCCTTCTTCACCGGGACGTACGCCGCGCGGATCCACTTCAACGACCAGCCCACCCACGGCGTCAACGGCGACCCCATCAACGAGGACTTCTACATGATCTCGCCGGACAACCCGAAGTACAGCGAGATCGACGCCGAGTACGAGCCCAACGGCGGCTGGGGCGCGCCCGGTCCGCGCCTGGACACCACCACGTGGTACAGCGCCGACGCGGGCGACCGGATCACCCAGAAGAACATGATCAGCCTCAACGGCTGGCACACCCTGGTGATCACGGCGGCCAAGGGCGTGGTGACGTACTCGATGGACGGCAGCGTGCTGTACACGACCACCGGCAAGTACTACCCGCGTGAACCGATGTCGGCGAACTTCAACACATGGTTCGTCAACACCCTGCACCTGGGCGGTGACCGGCAGTGGGACATGCAGGTCAACTGGCTCTACTACAACTCCGCGCACACGATGACCCTGTCCCAGGTCCAGCACACCGTCGACGGCCTCTACGCAGGGGGCGCCAACTACGTCAACACCATCGCGAAGAAGCACTGAGCCGGGCGTCGGACGTACGACGGCCCTCCTCCTCCGGCGCGGCGGGCGACGGAGGAGGAGGGCCGCAGTAGGCCTGAAGGCCGGGAGGCGGGATCAGACGGTGGTGACGACCTCGTCGAAGGACAGGCGCGGGTTGCGCGGGTACCAGGCGTCGGCGCCGGGCTTGCCGATGTTGACGACGGTCAGCACCGAGTGGTCGCCGTCCAGGAACTCCTTGTTGATGCCGGCCGCGTCGTAGCCGGTCATCGGGCCCGCGGCCAGGCCGGCCGCGCGGATGCCGACCACGAAGTAGCCGGCCTGCAGCGCGGCGTTGAAGCTGCTGGAGCTCTCGCGGACCGGGCGCTCGGAGAAGAAGAGGTCCTTCGCCTGCGGGAAGGCCGGGAACTGGGCCGGCAGCTCCTCGTGGAACTCGTGGTCCGCGGCCAGGATGGCGACCAGCGGGGCGGCGGCGGTCTTGGCCTTGTTGCCGTCGGCCATGTGCGCGACCAGGCGCTCGCGGGCCTCGGCGGAACGGACCAGGACGACCCGCAGCGGCTGCTGGTTGAACGCCGTGGGTGCGTACTTGACCAGGTCGTAGATCGCCTGGATCTGCTCGTCGGTCACCGGCTCGTCCGTGAAGGTGTTCGCGGTGCGGGCCTCACGGAACAGCAGGTCCTGGGCGGCGGCGTCGAGTACCAGGGCGTCAGACATCAGTTCACCTTCGGGTCAGGTCAGGTCAGGTCGGGGCGGTCGGTCGTGGAGCGGCATGACCGCCGGTTGCACAGTCCTCAACCTAGGTGAAGCTTCAACTATTTCCCAAGCAGATGATCTGTGAAGTGATTCAGCTCACCCCGCGGCGGGCTCCTCGGCGTCCTCGCCCTCCGCCAGGGCGGCGTCCAGCCGGGCGCGGGCGCCGTCGAGCCAGCGCTCGCACACCTTGGCCAGCTGCTCGCCGCGCTCCCACAGGGCCAGCGACTCCTCCAGCGAGGTCCCGCCGGTCTCCAGCGTCCGGACGACGTCGAGCAGGGCGTCCCGCGCCTGCTCGTAGCCCAGGCCGTCGTCCACCGACGTCGCTGCTGCTGCCGTTGCCGCTGCCGTCGCTGCTGGTTCTGCCCGCTTCGCCATCCCCCCAGAGTAGGGGGAGCTGCCGACAATTCCGCCGCCGACAAATCCGGAGACAGCCCCGACCCGGGTCCGCTAGCCTCCGGCCCATGATCCCGGTACGCGCCGCCGTCCCCGCCGACGCCCCGGAGCTGGCCCGGCTCCGCGGGGTGATGTTCGCCGCGATGGGCAAGGCGGCTGAGGACGACCACGGCCCCTGGCGGGCCGAGAGCGAACGAGCCTTCCGCGAGCAACTCGCCGCCCCCGCGGCGGCGGACGAGCCGCCCGGCGCGGTCACCCCGCTCGGGGTCGGGGTCGGGGTCGGCGGTCTCGTCGGGTTCGTGGTGGACGACCCCGGTCGCCCCGGCCGCCTCGCGGCCTGTGCGGTCGGGACGCTGGACCGGCGGCTGCCGACGCCGCGGACCGCGGGGGCCGTCCTGGTCGGCCATGTCTCCAGCGTCTGCACCGACCCGGAGCACCGCCGCCGCGGCTACTCCCGGGTCTGCGTGGAACAGCTGCTCGCCTGGTACGACCGGCACGGTGTGGCCCGGGTGCACCTCAACGCCACCGACCAGGCCGAGGGCCTGTACCGCTCGCTCGGCTTCACCGACCCGGGTTCGACCCCACTGACCCGCCTCAGCCCCGACGCACGCTGACCCTGACCGACCTCAGCCCCGACTCGCCCGATGCTGACGTTCCTCCTGGCCCCGCCGACTCAGTCCTGACGTACCGTCACATCGAAGCCGCCCTCGGCGACCCGGGCCCGCAGGACGTCCCCCGCGCCGACCTCCGCCGCGTCGCGGACCACCGCGCCGTCCTCCCGCTGCAGCACCGCGTACCCGCGCCGCAGCGTCGCCGCGGGCGAGAGCGCGACCACCCGGGCCAGCGTGTGCTCCAGCTCGGACCCGGCCCGGTCGAGCCGGTGGTCCAGGGTCCGCCGCGAGCGTTCCAGCAGTGTCGACACCTCGGCCGCCCGCTCGTCCACCATCCGCCGCGGCGCGGCTAGCACCGGGCGGCTGCGGACCGCCTCCAGCCCGCCGCGCTCCCGCTCCAGCCGGGCCCGGATGCCGTGCCGGGCCCGGTCCCGCAGCCCGTGCACCCGGGCCAGCTCCTCCCGCACGTCGGGGACGACCCGCTTGGCGGCGTCGGTCGGGGTGGAGGCGCGCAGGTCGGCGACGTAGTCCAGCAGCGGCTGGTCCGGCTCGTGGCCGATCGCGCTGACCACCGGGGTCCGCGCCGCCGCGACCGCGCGGACCAGCTGCTCGTCCGAGAACGGCAGCAGGTCCTCGACGCTGCCGCCGCCCCGGGCCACGATGATCACGTCCACCTCGGGGTGCTGGTCCAGCTCCCGCACCGCCGCGATCACCCCGGAGACCGCGTGCACCCCCTGCACCGCGACGTTGCGGACCTCGAACCGCACCGCGGGCCAGCGCCGACGGGCGTTCTGCAGCACATCGCGCTCGGCCGCGGACGCGCGTCCGGTGACCAGGCCGATGCACCGCGGCAGGAACGGCAGCGGGCGCTTCCGCTCGGCGGCGAACAGCCCCTCCGCGCCCAGCGTGCGCTTGAGCAGCTCCAGCCGGGCCAGCAGGTCGCCGAGCCCGACCAGGCGGATCTCGGCGGCGCGCAGCGACAGCGTGCCGCGCGGCCCGTACCACTCCGGCTTGGCGTGCAGGATCACCCGGGAGCCCTCGCTGACCAGGTCGGCGACCGGGTCGAAGGCGGCGCGGTAGCAGGTGACCGAGAGCGAGACGTCCTGCGCCGGGTCACGGAGCGTCAGAAACACCACCCCGGCCCCGGGACGGCGGCTGAGCTGGGTGATCTGCCCCTCCACCCAGACCGCGCCGAGCCGGTTGATCCAGCCGCCGATGAGCTGGGAGACCCGGCCGACCGGGATGGGCGCGTCCGGCGAGTTGTCGAGGGGCATGGACCGAGCGTAGCCGCCGGGTCCGACAGTGCCTGCCGGTACGCTGGTGGCATGCCTGCTACTGCTTCCCGTCGTGTCCTGCTCGCCGCCCCGCGCGGCTACTGCGCGGGTGTCGACCGCGCCGTCATCGCTGTGGAGAAGGCCCTGGAGCAGTACGGGTCTCCCATCTACGTCCGCAAGGAGATCGTCCACAACAAGTACGTGGTGCAGACCCTGGAGAAGAAGGGGGCCGTCTTCGTCGACGAGACCGAGGAGGTGCCCGAGGGCTCCATCGTGGTCTTCTCCGCGCACGGCGTCGCCCCGTCCGTCCACGACGAGGCGAAGCGCGGCAAGCTGGCTACCATCGACGCCACCTGCCCGCTGGTCACCAAGGTGCACAAGGAAGCGCTGCGCTACGCCGAGGAGGACTACGACATCCTGCTGATCGGCCACGAGGGCCACGAGGAGGTCGTCGGCACCATGGGCGAGGCGCCCGAGCGCACCCACCTGGTGGACGGCGCGGAGGACGTCGCCAACGTCACCGTGCGGGACGAGTCCAAGGTCGTCTGGCTGTCGCAGACCACGCTCTCGGTGGACGAGACCATGGCCACCGTCGGCGCACTGCAGCAGCGCTTCCCGCTGCTGACCAGCCCGCCCAGCGACGACATCTGCTACGCCACCTCCAACCGGCAGGCCGCGATCAAGCAGATCGCCGGGGAGTCGGACCTGGTCATCGTGGTCGGCTCGCGCAACTCCTCCAACTCGGTCCGGCTGGTCGAGGTCTCGCTGGAGGCCGGGGCCAAGGCCGCGTACCTGGTCGACTTCGCCGACGAGATCGACGAGGCCTGGCTGGAGGGCGTCGGCACGGTCGGCGTGACCAGCGGCGCGTCGGTGCCGGAGATCCTGGTCGAAGGCGTGCTGGAGTGGCTGGCCGCGCGCGGCTGGGGCGACGTGGAGCAGGTCCGGACCAGCGAGGAGCACCTGCAGTTCTCGCTCCCCAAGGAACTGCGCCGCGACCTGCGCGCCGAAGCGGCGGGTAAGTAAGGCACACGGACGGGGTAGGCCCTACGTTGGCGACAGGAAGTTCAACGACGTGTTCAACGACGAACAGGGGTATCCCAGCGTGAACGTCTTCGGTGTGGACATCGGCGGTTCCGGGATCAAGGGCGCTCCGGCGGACCTCGATCGCGGCGAGCTGGCCCAGGAACGGCACAAAGTGCTCACGCCCCAGCCGTCCGAGCCCAAGGCCGTGGTGAAGGCGGTCCAGGAAGTGGTCGGACACTTCGACTGGAAGGGTCCGGTCGGGCTGACCTTCCCGGGTGTGGTCGTGGACGGCCACACCCGGACCGCCGCCAATGTCGACAAGGGCTGGGTCGACCTGGACGCCGCCTCGCTGTTCCAGGAGGCGCTGGGGCTGCCGGTGGCGGTGGTCAACGACGCCGACGCGGCCGGGCTGGCGGAGGTCGCCTACGGTGCGGGCAAGGGCCGCAAGGGCGTGGTGCTGCTGCTGACCCTGGGCACCGGCATCGGCAGCGCGCTGTTCATCGACGGCCGGCTGGTCCCCAACACCGAGCTGGGGCACCTGGAGCTGCACGGCAAGGACGCGGAGCGGCACGCCTCGTCCGCGGCCAAGGAGCACCACGACTGGAGCTGGTCGGAGTGGGCCGAGCGGCTCGACGACTACTTCGGCATGGTCGAGGCGCTGTTCTCGCCGCAGCTGATCATCATCGGCGGAGGGGTCAGCCGGAAGGCGGACAAGTTCCTCCCGCTGCTGAAGCCGCTGCGCGCGGAGATCGTCCCCGCGGAACTGCAGAACGACGCCGGGATCGTCGGCGCCGCGATGGCCGCCTCCAAGCTGGGCTGAGCCCGGCCGGGCCCGGCCGGGCTCAGCCGAGTCCGGAACGGCTTCGCCGCGGCCCTGCGCCGGGCCTTGGGCGTTGCGCCGGGCCGACTGCGCGGCCTCGCGTCGGGCCTACTGCGCGGCCCTGCGCCGGGCTCGGTTGAGGGCGATCCGGCGGGCCAGCACGATCAGCACCGACACCGCCGTCCCGCTGAACAGCCAGCCGGCCTGCAGGGCCAGTGCGGTGGCCAGCCCGATGATCCGTCCCAGCACGCTGTGGTCCGGCCCAGCGCCCATCACCAGCAGCGTGGCCGCGAACGCGATCGGCCCGCTGACCGGGGCGATCGCCAGGTCGGCGGCCCGTACCCGCACCGCGACCTGGAAGCAGGTTGCGATGTAGGCCAGGCCCATCACGATCCCGGTGCCGCCGAACAGCCAGAAGTCGATCGCCCCGCCGAGCAGCGTGGCGCCGAGGGTGACCACCGCCCCGCCGACCGCGGTGAGCCGGTGCGGTGCGCTGGAGCCGCCGGACCGGGGCCCGGGACGGGGCGCGGTCCTGGCCCCGGCGGCCTGGCGGGGCTCCGGGGCGCGCGGCGCGGGTTCGGGGGAGCGTGCGGGTCCGGGCACGCCCGCGGCCCGCCGGGGGGCTGTCGCGGCGCCGGGGCGGTCGGTCGTGCGCGCGTCGGGCATGCTTCGGTACTCCACGCGACCAACGTACGGTCGGATGAACGCCACTCAGGGTGACGGACACGCGGACCGCCGCGCAGTGTCACCCGTCCTGCCTAGAGGCTGCCCGGACCGTCGGCCGCCGGAGGCTCTATAGACTGGGGAGCCGTTTGCGTCACCCGTCCCGTCATCCGCTCCCGCCGTCCTTCCGCCGCGTCTCCGGACGTTCCCGGCTCCCGGGCCGCCTCCTCCACCAGGATCTCGCCACATGTCGCTCTCCATCGGAATCGTCGGCCTGCCGAACGTCGGCAAGTCCACGCTCTTCAACGCCCTGACCAAGAACGACGTGCTGGCGGCCAACTACCCGTTCGCGACGATCGAGCCCAACGTCGGTGTGGTCGGCGTCCCTGACCCGCGGCTGGCCGTCCTGGCGAAGATCTTCGACTCGCAGCGGGTGCTCCCGGCCACGGTGGACTTCGTGGACATCGCCGGCATCGTCCGCGGCGCGAGCGTCGGCGAGGGCCTGGGCAACAAGTTCCTCGCCAACATCCGCGAGTCCGACGCGATCTGCCAGGTCATCCGGGCCTTCGAGGACCCGGACGTGGTCCACGTGGACGGCAAGGTCTCGCCCAAGGACGACATCGAGACCATCAACACCGAGCTGATCCTCGCCGACCTCCAGTCGATCGAGAAGGTCATCCCCCGGCTGCAGAAGGAGTCGCGCCTCAAGAAGGAGTCCGCGGTCCTGCTGGCCGCCGCCGAGGCCGCCCAGAAGATCCTGGAGTCCGGCAAGACCCTCTTCGAGACCGGCTTCGACAAGGATTCCGTCCGCGAGCTGCACCTGCTCACCGTCAAGCCCTTCCTCTACGTCTTCAACGTGGACGAGGACGAGCTGACCGACGACGACTTCAAGCAGGCCCAGCGCGACCTGGTCGCCCCGGCCGAAGCCATCTTCCTCAACGCCAAGATCGAGTCCGAGCTGATCGGCATGGACGAGGACGAGGCCCTGGAGCTGCTCCAGTCGATGGGCCAGGAGGAGGCCGGCATGTCCACCCTCGGCCGCGTCGGCTTCGAGACCCTCGGCCTGCAGACCTACCTCACGGCCGGCCCGAAGGAGGTCCGCGCCTGGACCATCAAGAAGGGCGCCACCGCCCCCGAGGCCGCAGGCGTGATCCACACCGACTTCCAGAAGGGCTTCATCAAGGCCGAGATCGTCTCCTTCGACGACCTGGTCGCCTGCGGCTCCATTCCCGAAGCCCGCGCCAAGGGCAAGGCCCGCATCGAGGGCAAGGAATACATCATGCAGGACGGCGACGTGGTGGAGTTCCGCTTCAACGTGTAGTCGCATCGAGCTAATGTGCGAATGTGCGAATGCGGAATGTTGCTTTCATTGGACGCTGGACATCCAGCGTCCAATGAAAGCACCGCCGAGCCTGCTCCCCATCCTCCGGTCCCGCATGCAGGGGAGTTCCTCGCGTTGGTGCTCCTGTACGGCTCGTGGGCCGCTCGGTACAACGGTGAGCCGGGGCTGCCGCCTGCTGGTGTGGACGTCCTCGTCGTGGGTGCCCCCGATGCCGACGCGCTCTTCGACCTTGCCGAGGAGGCGTCACAGCGCCTGCGTCGTGAGGTCGACGTCCATCGGGTCTCCGTCGAGGCGTGGGAGGCCCCGGCGGACGATCCGTTCCTCGCCAGCGTTCGCGAACGTCCGCTGGTGCGGCCGAACCTTGACCTGGAGGCGCGTGGAGCTGACATGCACACGCGCCCGGACCAGTTCCGCCTCGGTGGCCTCCTGAGAAGCGGGGACTCGTTCAAGCGCGTCATCGCAGGCGATTCCGAACATGCCGCGTTGCTGAAGCTCTGATCCGCCGGATCGACAACAGTCAGGTGTCGTAAACGGCGGACCGGTGTCCCACGTGAACGACCCAGACCACCAGTTCTCCGTTGTCGATCGTGTAAACAACGCGGTAGTCGCCGACCCGCAGCCGCCGGCGGTCTGGCTGGGATACGAGTGCGGTGGTGTTGAAGCCGAGTGGATCGCTTTCCAGCTCGGTCAGCTTGGCCAGGATGCGCAGCGCCATACCACGGGGGATCTTCCGAAGCTCGGCCTGCGCTTCGGGGCGGAAGACGGTTCGGTACTCACTCACTGCGCGCCAGCGTCTCCCTCATGATGTCCTCGATCGGGATGCCGGGTGCGGGGTTGGCCATGCGCTCGTCGATGATCCGGTTGATCTCGCGCTCCTCCCACTCCTGGTACTTGCGCAGCACCTCGATGGAGACGACCGCGGCGACTTCCCTGCCTCGGCGCGTGATCACTGTGGGCACATCGTCGCGGTCCGCGCGCTCCACGACCTCCGCCAGGTGCGCGCGCACGTCGCGGATGGACTCTATGGGTAGTGGCTGCGTCATGCGCTCAAGCGTACTGAGTGTTCCATGTGTACACAAGCGCTGCCGGTGATCACTGGCGCCGCAGCGGGCGTTCCCGCACGTCGGCGCAGTGGCCGAAGAGGCGCTTGTCGGCGCGTCGAGGGGCGGAGATCTCCGGGGAGAGACCGCCCGGCTGAAGCGTCGCCCCCACGGTAGGAGCCCCGGACGATGGCCTCCGCGCAACCGCGTGAGCGGCAAACGGCCGGGCGGTGAACATCGCCGTCGTACGGCTCGATCACCGGGCCTGGGCCGGCGAGGACCGATGCCACCAGGGCGAGTTCGCCGTCGGCCGAGGCTCGAACTTCTGAGGTGGGGTCACATCCGTTGCGGGGTCTGGATTCCGAGGAGGTCGAGGCCCTGGGCGAGGGTTTTTCCGGTGAGTTGGCACAGGGCCAGCCGGTTGTCGCGGGACTGCGGTGAGGCTGCCTTCAGGACCGGGCAGGCGCCGTAGAAGTCGGTGAACGCCTTGGCCAGGGTGAACAGGTAGCCGCAGAGCCGGTGCGGTTCCAGCTCCGTGGCGACCTCGCCGAGGACCTCGGCGAAGCCGTCCAGCAGCAGGATCAGGGCCCGCTCGGCCGGGTGCAATGGCAGGGCGGTGTCGAGCGAACGGTCAGGCCCCTCGTGGCTCTCCGGCTCCTCGGGCCGTTCCGCCGCGGCCTTGGCGGCCTTGGCCAGGATGCTGTGGATCCGGGCGTGCGCGTACTGCAGGTAGACGCCGGTGTCACCGTGCAGCGAGACCATCTGCTCGATGTCGAAGACCGAGTTCTTCCCCCGCGAGGTCGACAGCTGGGCGTACTTGACCGCGCCGATCCCCGCCGCCGCGACCACCCGTTCCAGCTCGGCCGGCGGCAGCCCGTGCGGCTTGTCGGTGATCGCCGCCCGCGCTCCGTCCACGGCCGCGTCCAGCAGTTCCGACAGTGCCACGGTCGTGCCGGACCGGGTCTTGAACGGCCGTCCGCCCGGCCCCAGCACCATGCCGAACGGCACATGTGCCGGGTGCACCCGGTCCGGCAGCCACCCGGCCCGCCGGGCGGCGGAGAACACCATCCGGAAGTGCAGCGCCTGCCGTGCGTCGACCACGTAGAGGATCCGGTCTGCGGCGAGGGCCTCGACCCGGTGCCGCAGCGTCGCCAGGTCGGTGGCCGCGTAGCCGTAGCCGCCGTCCTGCTTGCGGACGATCAGGGCCACCGGCTGCCCGTCCGGCCCGGTGGTGTCGTCCGAGAACACGCACAGCGCGCCCTCGCTCTCCACCGCGAGGCCCGCTGCCGCCAGTTCCTCGACGATCCGGCCCAGGACCGGGTTGTACGTCGACTCGGGCGCCGCGTCCCGCGGGGTGAGCAGCACCCCGAGCCGGTCGTAGATCTGCTGGAACGCCGCCGTGGACACCGCGACCAGCTCCCGCCACACGGCGAGGGTGGGCTCGTCGCCGGACTGCAGCGCCACCACCCGCAGCCGGGACCGCTGCACGAACCCGGCGTCGGCCTCGAACTCGGCCCGAGCGGCCCGGTACAGCTGGTCCAGCGCCGAGATCCGCTCGCTCACGTCGCGTTCGGCCGCGCTCATGTCGCCGTCGCCCGCGCAGAAGCCCCCGACCGCGTCGTCCCGGCTCCGCCAGGGTGCTTCCGGGTGCTCGTCCAGGTACTGGATCAGCATGCCGAACGAGGTTCCCCAGTCGCCGAGATGGTTCTGCCGCAGCACCTCGCCGCCGAGGAATCCCAGCACCCGGGCCAGGCAGTCGCCGATCACCGTGCTGGGCAGGTGCCCGACGTGCATCTCCTTGGCGATGTTCGGCCCCGAGTAGTCGACCACCGTCCGGATCCCGGCCTGCGGGGCGCCCACGCCCAGCCGCGGGTCCGCCAGCCGGGCGGCGACCAGGCCCCACAGCGCGCTGTCGGCCAGGGTCAGGTTCAGGAAACCGGGCCCGGACCTGGCCGCCGTCAACGGGCCCGCGTCCAGCTCCTGCTGCAGCGTCCGCGCCAGCTCCTGCGGGGTCGTTCCGGCCGACCGGGCCAGCGACAGCGCGATGTTCGACTGGAAGTCGGCGTGCTCGGACGACCGGACCAGCGGGTCGCGGCCGGACAGCGCCGCGGGCAGGCATCGGCCCATCGCGGCCGACACGAGGTCCTCCGCCAGGGTCTTCGCCGCCACCACCGCTGCCATGGATCGCCACAACCTTCCCGCTGAACCCGTCGGACGACGTCTCCGTCCGTCCCTGTGCCGGGAACAGTAACCGCCGCGACGCATCGGCCGACACCGGATTTCCGGCGCCCGCCGGGGCCCCGCCGCGACCTCCGCCCCACCAGCTCGCCCCAGCCCCCGCCCCGGGGCGGACCTGCGGCTACACCTCCGCCCCGAAGGAGTCGTAGCGGCGCCCCTCGGCGCTGGCCAGGCGCATCCCCGAGCCCCGCTGGTATGGGGAGATGCCGCCGCGGGACCACGGTCCGACCGAGCCCGCGCGGACGGCGAGCGGGTCCTTGGCGGGCAGTCGGAGCTGCTCGCGGACGGTGTCGACCGGCAGCTCGGCGAGCGCGAACCAGTCGACCGCGAGCAGGTCGGTCCCGGTCACCGCGCCGCGGCGCATCGCGTCGCCGAGCCGCAGCGCCACCCCCTCGCCGGAGAGGTGGCCGGCGTCGGCCTGGAACAGTCCCGCTGCGCGCTCCAGCAGGCCGGTCTCGAACAGCCCGAGCACCATCGCCAGCAGCGAGAAGCCACGCGGGTCCGGGATGCCCCGCCCGATCAGCCCGAACACCTCCAACTCGGCCTCCAGCGTGGTGCCGTAGTCGGCCAGGACGTGCACCCAGTCGTGCTGGGCCAGGTACGGCGGCGCACTGTCCGGCAGGCCCGGGTGGACGAACCCCCTGGCCTGGTAGAAGCGGTGGACGCCGAGGCCGAGCGAGCCGGGCGGGCAGTGCGCGAGGTCGGCCCAGCGCGCGGCGAGGTCCGGGTCGTCGACGACCTGCTGCCACGGCTCGGTCAGCGCGACCCTGGCGTGCAGCTGGGCGTGCCGGCCGCCGTCCCACTCGGCGGTGTAGCCGCTGCGGTCGAAGTCGGTGAGGGCGAGGCCGAGCGCGCCCTCGGCGAAGTCCTTGGCGATCTCACGCATGCCGTCGTCCACGCCGAGCGCCTCCGCGTAGCGCCCGACGGCCGCGGCGACCTCCGGCGGGGGCGGCGACAGCACCAGCTCGTTGATCAGCATCAGCTGCAGGATCCTGGTCCGGAACACCTCGTTGCGCCGGGCCAGCCCGCGGGCGAGCTGCTCGGGGCCGAGCGGCTCGACCCCGTCCGGGTCCACCTCGAAGCCGGTCATGGACCGGGAGATGGCCCGGATCAGCAGCTTCTGGAGCTCGGTCAGCCCGTTCGGCCCCGCGCCCGCGCCCTTGAGACCGCGCACGATCAGCACGGCCTCGGCCCGGTCCGGCGGACGCAGGTCCACCTGGTCGGCCGAGGGCATCGGGACGGGGAGCGGGGCCTCGGGCCGAGGCAGGGGTTGTGGCATGGGCTGGGGTAGGGGCTCGGGCTGGGCCACGGTGGTCTCCTCGTCTGTGCGCGCGCCGCTGCTTCCATTGGCTCAGAATCCGGCCATCCGTGCGCGGTTCTACGCGGACAGCTCAACGGACTCCCGGACATCGGTGACCGGATCATGTCACCCGATGGAAACGCCCGGTGTACGCCGCGCTTTACACGGCGTGCCTAGCGTGTCGGCCACGCCTCGCCGTCCCCAGGGAGCCCGCGATGACCGATACCGCAGCAGCACCCGCCACCGAGCAGCCGGAGCAGCCGGAGCAGCCGGAGCAGCCGGAGCAGCCGGAGGCGCCGAAAGCGCACCGCTCCTACGCCAAGTCCGCGGCCGACGAGTCGCTGGAGGACTACTCGCTGCGCTACGCGCCGCACTCGTTCCGCCGCTGGTCCCCGTTCGCGGTGGCGACCACCGCCCTCGGCGGGATCGCCTACCTCGCGGACTACGCGATCGGGGCCGGGATCGTGATGTCCTACGGCTTCACCAACGCACTGGCGGCGATCCTGGCCGCGGCCGTGGTCATCTTCCTCACCGGCATCCCGATCGCCCGCGCCTGCGCCGCCAACGGCGTCGACATGGACCTGCTGACCCGGGGCTCCGGCTTCGGCTACTTCGGCAGCACCCTCACCTCGCTCGTCTACGCCAGTTTCACCTTCATCTTCTTCGCGCTCGAAGGCTCGATCATGGCGCAGGCGTTCCACCAGGTGCTGCACCTCCCCACCCCGATCGGGTACCTGCTCACCACGCTGATCGTGATCCCGATCGTGTTCAAGGGGATGGCCTGGATCGCCCGGATGCAGGCCTGGACCCAGCCGCTGTGGATCCTCGGGCTGATCGTCCCGTTCGTCGTCCTGGCGGTCCACAGCCCGCACACCTTCTCGGCGTTCACGCACTTCGGCGGGACGCACGGGGTCGGCTCCGGCTTCACTGTCATGGGCTTCGGACTGGGCACCGGCATCGCGCTGAGCCTGATCGCGCAGATCGGCGAGCAGGCCGACTACCTGCGCTTCATGCCGCAGAAGACGCCGGGCAACGCCCGCCGCTGGAACTTCGCGGTGCTCGCGGCCGGGCCCGGCTGGGTGGTGATCGGCGCAGCCAAACAGCTCGGCGGCGCGCTGCTGGCGTTCAGCGCGCTGGGCGTGGTCGGCAACGCCAAGGCGCTGGAGCCGATCGCCCCGTACGTGGAGTCGCTGCGGCCCTGGTTCGGCGCGGCGGCGCTGCCGCTGGCCGGGCTGTTCGTCGTGGTCTCCCAGGTGAAGATCAATTCGACCAACGCCTACTCGGGCTCGCTCTCCTGGTCGAACTTCTTCTCCCGGTTGACGCACCGTCACCCGGGCCGGGTCTGGTACATCTTCCTCAACTGCGGGATCTCGCTGCTGCTGATGGAACTCAACATGTTCAGCGCGCTGAACTCGCTGCTCGGCTTCTACTCCAACGTCGCCATCGCCTGGATCGGCGCGGTCACCGCGGATCTGGTGATCAACAAGCCGCTCGGGCTCAGCCCGAAGTACATCGAGTTCAAGCGGGCCTACCTGCACCCGGTCAACCCGGTCGGCTTCGGCGCGATGTGCGTCGCGGCGGGGGTCTCGATCTTCGCCTTCTACGGCTTCTTCGGCGACTACGCCAAGGCGTTCTCGCCGTTCATCGCGCTCGCCCTGGCCGTGGTCTGCAGCCCGCTGATCGCCTGGGCCACCCGGGGCCGCTACTACGTGGCCCGGCCCAACCCGGACGCCCTCGCCGCCGCGGGCAGCGTCGAGCCCGGCGCCGAGATCAGCACGCTGACCTGCGTGGTCTGCGACGGCGCGTACGAGACCCCGGACACGGCCGACTGCCCGTTCCACAGCGGTACGATCTGCTCGCTCTGCTGCAGCCTGGACGCCGACTGCCACGACGCCTGCACCCGTGGCGCGGCGGCCACGGAACCAGTGCTGCTGGGGATGCCGTCCGTGCAGTGAGTCGAGCGCACGGACGCGGCGCCGCACCGCCGTACGACCGCAGCGCCCGCACCGCCGCAGTACCCACGGACCCCGGACCCGCCTTCATCCCCCACGGAGGCGGGTCCGGTAATTATCGGCCATGGCCCGGCCCCGCCGGAACGCCCCCTAGGCTCGTCCCATGACGCACAGCGACACCACTGCCCGGCGGATCGTCGTCGGCGCCGCCCTGCTCGCGGACGGCCGGGTGCTGGCGGCCCGCCGCAGCGCGCCGGCGGAGACGGCGGGCCGCTGGGAGTTCCCCGGCGGCAAGCTGGAGCAGGGCGAGACCGCCGCGCAGGCGCTGGTCCGGGAGCTGCGCGAGGAACTGGGCGTGGAGGCGCGGGCGCTGGCCCGGATCCCCGGCGCCTGGCCGGTCCGGGCCGACCTGGAGCTGCAGATCTGGACCGCCGAGCTGTTGTCCGGCACCCCGGCCGCGTTGCAGGACCACTCCGAGCTGCGCTGGCTCACCGCCGCCGAGCTGGACAGCGTCGACTGGCTGGACCAGGACCGGTTCGCCCTCCCCGCGGTCGCGGCGCTGCTCACCCTCCCCGCCGAGCGCTGACCTGCCGAGTGCTGACCCGCGCCGCGACCCGTTCGTTGACCCGCTTGGCGACCCCCAAGTTGACCCGTACGCCGGGGTAGAGCCATCTTTGAACGGGTATGTCAGTATTCGGCCACTCCCCGAGCGGTGGCCCGTGCCGCGATCCGGACAGGAAATACGTGAGGGAGCCACGCCGCAGGCCCAGCATCGCAGCCGCCCGCGCACGCCTGCGCAGGCGCGGGACCGCCGCCGTCGCCCAGCCGCGCGACCGGACCGAGCCGCAGGACGCCTCCGCCGCGGGTCGTGGCGCGGCCCCCCGCTTCGGCATGCGCCGCCGCACCCGCGCCCTGCGCCAGGCGGCCGACTTCCGCCGTGGCTCGGACCGCGGCTCGGACCGGGGCGCCGACCGCGGCCCCGAGCCGGAACCCCGGCACGCCTCCGAGCTGCGGCACGTCGCTGAGCGAGCCCGCGCCTCCGGCTCAGGCTTGGGTTCCAGCACGGGCTCCGGCTCCGGCCCCGGCACGATCCTCGGCCCGGACGACCGCCCCCAGCCGCAGACCCCCACCCTCGGCTTCCGCTCCCGCCGCCCCGCGCCCTTCCCGGTCGGCCCCCCAGCCGACTCCCCGACCGACTCCCTCCGCGCGGACCCGCGAAGGCCCTCGCAGTCCGCCCCCCGCCTCTTCGCCGAGGGCCCCAACGGCGGTGACAACGGCGGCGTGCTGGAGGACGTCAGGGTCGCCATCGCGATGATGGACACCTCCGGCACCATCGCGATGTGGAGCCCCGCCGCCGAGGAGCTCCTCGGCTGGCCGAGCGAGTCCCTGGTCGGACGGCATGTCGGGGTGCTGGTCGGCGACGACCCGGTGCTGCTGGGCCGCGGCCAGGAGGTGATCGACGAGGTGCTGCGCGAGGGCGGCTGGCGCGGCCCGGTGGTGCTGCACAACCGGGCCGGGCACCGGGTGGTGCTGGACGCCCGGGTGTCGCTGCTGGTGGACGGCGACGGGGTGTCGTACCTGCTGGTCCGGCTCGCGGACGCGAACCGGCTGAGCGCCGTGGAGCACGACCTCGCGGTCCAGGACGCGCTGTTCGAACAATCCCCGCTGGGCATCGCGGTGCTGGACAAGCAGCTGCGCTACGTCCGGCTGAACGAGACGCTGGCCCGGATGAACGGGCTGCCGGTCGCCGACCACATCGGCCGGACCACCGGCGAGGTGCTGCCGGAGGGCTCGGCGGACGAGGTGACCGCGATCCAGCGGCAGGTGCTGGCCACCGGCGAGCCGGTGGTCGACGTGACCGTCACCGGGCCCCGTCCGCGCCGGGCCGGGTTCCGCTCGATCTCCTACGCCCGGCTGCACGACCGCACCGGGCAGGTGCTCGGCCTCACCGGCATGATCATGGACGTCACCGACCGCTACCGGGCCATCGCCAAGGTTGAGCACGCCCGCCGCAGGCTGGCCCTGCTGAACGACCTGGGCACCCGGATCGGCGATCTGCTGGACGCCGGACGGATCGCCCAGGAGCTGGCCGGGGCCCTGGTCCCGGCCCTGGCCGACTACGCCGGGGTGGTGCTGCTGCAGGCCGTGGCCGAGGGCGACGACCTGCCCCGGCACACCCACACCCGGCTCACCCCGCTGGTGATGACCGGCACCGCCGCGATCGAGCCCAGCGCCAGCGCCGACGCGATGATGATGCCGGGGACCCGGATCACCATGACCGAGGGCTCGCTGTTCGCCCGGGTGCTGCGCAGCGGCATCACCGAGCAGCTGGAGTCCCCGGCCCTGCTGGAGGAGACCACCAGCCAGGACGACCCCCGGGTCAGGGCCGCGTACGAGCTGGGGGTGCACTCGATGCTGGTGGTGCCGCTGCGGGCGCGCGGCATCGTGCTGGGCCTGATGGTGCTGAGCCGGGCCGGTCGGCGCGAGGGCTTCGACCGGGACGAGGTGGCCTTCGCCGGGGAGCTGGCCGACCGGGCCGGCTCCTCGCTGGACAACGCCCGCCTCTACGCCCGTGAGCGGGCCGCCGCGCTGATGCTGCAGCGCAGCCTGCTGCCGCAGACCGTGCCGCAGCCGCCGGGGGTGGAGATCGGCTACCGGTACGTCCCCGGCAGCAGCGGGACCGAGGTGGGCGGCGACTGGTTCGACGTGATCCCGCTGCCGGACGACCGGGTGGCACTGGTGGTCGGCGACGTGATGGGGCACGGCCTGCGCGCGGCGGCGACGATGGGACGGCTGCGGACCGCGGTCCGGACCCTGGCCATGCTCGGGCTGCCGCCGGACGTGCTGCTGCAGCACGTCCACGACCTGGCCGACGACCTGGCCCAGGGGCCCGACGAGGCGCTGATCGCCACCTGCGTCTACGCGGTCTACGACCCGGGGACCCGGCGCCTGGTGCTGGCGAAGGCCGGGCACACCCCGCCGCTGCTGATCGTCCCGGGGGAGCCGGCCCGGCAGTTGGACCTGCCCTCGGGCACGCCGCTGGGCGTCGGCGGGGTGCCGTTCGGCTCGGTGGAGCTGACCGTGCCGGAGGGCACCCTGCTGGTGCTCTACACCGACGGCCTGGTCGAGTCGAGGACCGAGGACATCGACGTCGGCACCCGACGGCTGTGCGCGGTCCTCGACCAGGAGTTCGACACGGTGGAGGAGGCCTGCGAACGCGTGGTCGGCACCCTGGAGCGCGGGCAGGAGCCGGACGACGTGGCGCTGCTGCTGGCCCGGCTCGGCAGCAAGGACAGCCTGCCCCCGGGGGAGACCGCCTCGTGGACCCTGGCGGCCGAGCCCACCGCCGCCTCCGCGGCCCGGCGGCTGGTCCGCGGAACCCTGGTCGGCTGGCAGCTCAGCCCGCTGCTGGACACCACCGAGCTGCTGGTCAGCGAGCTGGTCACGAACGCGGTCCGCTACTCGGAGGCCCCGATCGGGCTGCGGCTGCGGAAGACCGCGCACAACCTGCTGGTCGAGGTCGCCGACCCGCTGCCGGACCCGCCGCTGGAACGGCAGTCGGCGGGCACCGACGAAGGCGGACGCGGGCTGCAGCTGGTGCACCAGCTCGCCGACAGCTGGGGGACCAGGGCCGAGGGCGCCGGAAAGGTGGTCTGGTTCCGCCAGGGACTGCCCGCAGACCCTCCCGTTCCGGTCGACTGAGGCGTAGGGTTCCGTTTCCGTCGCTGTCCCCTGGCTGTGGACAGATATGGCAATTCCTTACCTCGATTTGATGTTGTGTGGCGCCGGGGCGTGTGCGGTCGCCCCGGAATGATGAATACTCGGACCAGCGACACCCAGGTTCCGATGGCTGGAGGAGTCGGGCAGTTGAGCGAGTTGCCGACACGCAGGGCATCTCTGGGCAGCGGGTCGGGCCCAGAGTCCACCGAGCATGCGCGGGGTGCTTTTCCGCACCCCGCCGCCGAGGGCCGATCGGACGCGATGGACCACAAGACCCGTCCCGCGGACGTGCCCGCGGCCCCGGCGGCACCCGCGGCCCCGATGGCTCCCGCCCCGACGACCGCGCCGGCCGCGTCGGAAGGTGAGCCCACCGCCCTGGAGAACTGGGGGCACGGCGAGCCCGGCTCCATCTACGACTACATACGGATCGCCTCCTTCTCGATCGACTCCGACGGCCTGATCAGCCAGTGGAGCGACCGCGCCGCCGAGTTCTTCGGCGTCCCGGCCGAAGAGGCGGTCGGCCGGGACCCGGTCACCACCTTCGCCCCGCGCGAGCTCTGGCGCCGAGGCCGGGAGCGGATGGCCGAGATCCTGGCCGGGCAGGAGTGGGTCGGCACCGCCCCCTACCGGGACAGCGACGGCGTCGAGAGCGTCGCCGAGCTGTACCTGATGCCGGCCCGGGGCGAGGACGGCCGCAACGGCGTCGTCTGCATGGCCGTCGACCTGCGCAAGCTGCGCCGGATCGAGACCGATCTGGCCGCTTCCGAGGCGGTCTTCGGTCAGGCTCCGACCGGCTTTGTGCTGTTCGACCAGGACTTCACGGTCCAGCGGGTGAACGAGAGCTTCGCCGACGGCCTGGGCATGGTCCCCGGCGTGCTGCAGGGCGTCACCGTGCACGACCTGCTGCCCCGGCCCGAGGCGGACCGGCTGCAGCAGGCGCTGCGGACCGTGATGGAGACCGGCGACCCGATCGTCGACCTGCGCTTCAACGGCGCGGTGGCCGCCAAGCCCGGCCGCCGCCGCTGGTCGATCTCGCTGTACCGGCTGCTCAGCGGCAACAACCGGCCGATGGGCGTGGCCGGACAGGTGGTCGACGTCACCGGCCGCCAGCGGGCCGAGCGCGAGGCCGCCAGCGCCCGCCGCAGCCTGGCCCTGCTGAACGAGGCCGGGGCGCACATCGGCTCCACCCTCGACCTGGAGACCACCGCCCGCGAACTGCTGGACGTCACCGTCCCCGGCTTCTGCGACGTGGCCTCGGTCGACCTCTACCAGGGCGTCCTGGCCGCCGACACCGACCCCGGCCTCGGGCTGCAGCTCGGACGCGCGGACGGCGGCGGCGAACTGCGCCGGGTCGCCTCGGCCAGCACCGTCTCGCACACCTCGGTGCTCACCCCCGGCGCCGGACACCAGGGCCCGCGCGCCGAGATCGGCGGCAACTTCTGCTACCCGCCGCACTCGCTCTACGCCAAGGCGCTGCGCACCGGCCGCAGCATCACCCTGACCAGCTCCGGCAACCCCGACCCGGACCCGATGATCGCCAGCACGGTGATCGTGCCGATGGTCGCCAGGGACACCGTGCTCGGGCTGGTCCAGCTCTCCCGGGCCAAGGGCAGCGAGCCGTTCGACGCCAGGGACGTGGCCATCGCCACCGAGCTGGTCGCCCGCGCCGCCGTCTGCATCGACAACGCCCGGCTCTACCGGCGCGAGCACGAGCGGGCGCTGATCCTCCAGCGCAGCCTGCTGCCCCCGGGCAGCCCGGCCGCGTCCGGACTGGAGATCGCCTGCCGCTACCGCCCCGGCAGCAGCGGCACCGAGGTCGGCGGCGACTGGTTCGACATCATCCAACTCCCGGGAAACCGGACCGCGTTGGTCATCGGCGACGTGATGGGCCGCGGCCTGCACGCCGCTGTCGCGATGGGCCAGCTGCGCACCGCGGTCCGCACCCTGGCGATGCTGGACCTGGACCCGGCCGAGGTGCTGACCGCCCTGGACGAGATCGCCCGGGGCCTCGGCGACGACCCGGACGACATCAGCGCCGACTCCGACCGGGTCGAGCTCTACCTCGCCACCTGCGTCTACGCCGTGTACGACGCGGTCACCCGGCGATGTACCTTCGCCAACGCGGGCCACCTGCCGCCGGTGCTGGTCAACCCGGGCGAGGAGGCGCTGATGCTGGACGTCCCGCCGGGGCTGCCGCTGGGCGTCGGCGGCGAGCCGTTCGAGGAGGTCACCGTCGAGATCCCGGACGGCGCGCTGCTCGGCCTCTACACCGACGGCCTGGTCGAGTCCCGCAAGCACCAGTTGGAGGAGGGCCTGTCCGCGCTGCGGGAGACCCTCTCCGGGCCGCCGCGCGAGCTGGAGAACCTCTGCGACCACCTGCTGACCGCCCTCGACCCGCACCACGGCGAGGACGACATCGCGCTGCTGATGGCCAGGGTGCACGCGCTGCCCGCGGACGCGGTCGGCGACTGGACCCTCCCGTCCGAGCCCACCTCGGTCGCCCGCGCCCGCGAACTCGCCTGCGGCTGGCTGCTGGCCCGGGGCCTGGACGACCTGATCGACACCTGCGAACTGCTCGTCAGCGAGCTGGCCACGAACGCCCTGCGGCACGGCCGCGGCAACATCCGGCTGCGGCTGCTCAGGGACACCAAGCTGGTCTGCGAGGTCTGGGACAACGGCTACGCCCAGCCCCGCCGCCGCCGTGCCCGGGACACCGACGAGGGCGGTCGCGGCCTGCAACTGGTCAGCATGCTCGCCGACCGCTGGGGCAGTCGGCGGACGCCCAGCGGCAAGACCGTCTGGTTCGAACTGGCACTGCCGAGGACGTAGCTGCGGCGTGTGCAATCGGCCCCGTTGCAGACAGCTGGGGGCGCGGGGAACTGCGCGAACGGCAACCCCCGCCGTCGTGCAGCTCCCCGCAGACCGTGCCTACCTCCGACGCGAGATCTTCGACCCCAGCCAGACCAGCGGATCGTACTTCCGGTCGACCGCCCGTTCCTTCAACGGAATCAGCGCATTGTCGGTGATCTTGATGTGCTCCGGGCAGACGTCCGTGCAGCACTTGGTGATGTTGCACATCCCCAGCCCGTGCTCCTCCTGCGCGGTCCGCTTCCGGTCGAGACCGGTCCCCTCGGCGTCGTCCAACGGGTGCATGTCCAGCTCGGCGACCCGCATCAGGAACCGCGGCCCGGAGAACTCCGGCTTGTTCTCCTCGTGGTCCCGGACCACATGGCAGGTGTTCTGGCACAGGAAGCACTCGATGCACTTCCGGAACTCCTGCGACCGGTTCACGTCCTCCTGCTGCATCCGGTACTCGCCCGGCTTCAGCCCCTGCGGCGGGATGAAGGACGGGACCTCCCGCGCCTTGGTGTAGTTGAACGACACATCGGTCACCAGGTCCCGCAGCACCGGGAAGGTGCGCATCGGCGTGATGGTGACCGGCTCGTCGGGCGACAGCGTCGACATCCGGGTCATGCACATCAGCCGGGGCCGCCCGTTGATCTCGGCGCTGCACGACCCGCACTTCCCGGCCTTGCAGTTCCACCGCACGGCCAGGTCCGGCGCCTGGGTCGCCTGCAGCCGGTGCACGATGTCGAGCACAACCTCGCCCTCGTTCACCTCGACCTCGTACTCCTCGATCCCGCCGCCCGAGGAGTCGCCGCGCCACACGCGGAAGTTGGCCTGGTAGCTCACTGCTCGGCTCCGTCCGGGACGTCGGTGGTGGTGCGCTGCGCGGGGACGTCCGCCACCGGCAGCTCCGGCTCGGTCAGGTACTTCTTCAGCTCGCTGGTCTCGAACAGCCCCAGCAGGTCCGCCCGGATCGGCGGGTTGTCCTTGTGCCGCAGACTGATCTGCCCCTCCGCCGACGGCTTGTCGGCCAGCGAGCAGATCAGGTTGACCTTGCGCCAGCCGCTGTCCATCTCCGGGTGGTCCTCGCGGGTGTGCCCGCCCCGGCTCTCGGTGCGCTCCAGCGCCGCGCGGGCCACGCACTCCGAGACCAGCAGCATGTTCCGCAGGTCCAGGGCCAGGTGCCAGCCCGGGTTGAACTGCCGGTGCCCCTCGACCACGGCCCGTTCGGCCCGCTCCCGCAGCCCGGAGAGCCGCTCCAGCGCCTCGGCCATCTCGCCCTCCCGGCGGATGATGCCGACCAGGTCGTTCATGGTCTGCTGGAGCTCCTGGTGCAGCGTGTACGGGTTCTCGGCCGGGCCGCCGTCGCCGCCGGCGCCCTCGAACGGCGCGACCGCCTCCGCCGCCGCCGCGGTGATCTGCGCCTCGTCCAGGGTCGGCCGGACCGCCAGCGCCGCCGCGTACAGGGCGGCGTGCAGCCCGGCCCGGCGGCCGAAGACCAGCAGGTCGGAGAGCGAGTTGCCGCCGAGCCGGTTGGAGCCGTGCATCCCGCCGGCGACCTCCCCGGCGGCGTACAGGCCGGGCACCGACGCCGCCGCGGTGTCCGGGTCGACCTCGACCCCGCCCATCACGTAGTGGCAGGTCGGGCCGACCTCCATCGGCTCGGCGGTGATGTCGACGTCCGCCAGCTCCTTGAACTGGTGGTGCATCGACGGCAGCCGGCGCCGGATCTCCTCGGCCGGGAGCCGGGTGGAGACGTCCAGGAAGACCCCGCCGTGCGGGGTGCCGCGCCCGGCCTTGACCTCGGAGTTGATGGCGCGGGCCACCTCGTCGCGAGGCAGCAGCTCGGGGGGACGCCGGTTGTTGGCCTGGTCGGCGTACCAGCGGTCGCCCTCGGCCTCGGTCTCGGCGTACTTCTCCCGGAACACGTCCGGGATGTAGTCGAACATGAACCGCTTGCCGTCGCTGTTGCGCAGCACCCCGCCGTCGCCGCGGACCGACTCGGTGACCAGGATGCCCTTCACCGACGGCGGCCAGACCATGCCGGTCGGGTGGAACTGGACGAACTCCATGTTCAGCAGGTTCGCCCCGGCCAGCAGCGCCAGCGCGTGCCCGTCGCCGGTGTACTCCCAGGAGTTGGAGGTGACCTTGAAGGACTTGCCGATGCCGCCGGTGGCCAGGATCACCGCGGGCGCCTCGATGGTGAAGAACCGCCCGGACTCCCGCTGGTAGCCGAACACCCCGCTGACCCGGTCCTCCGCCTTCAGCACCCGGGTGACGGTGTACTCCTGGAAGACCTTGATCCGGGCCTCGTAGTCCTCGTACTCCTTGAAGTCCTCCTGCTGCAGGCTGACCACCTTCTGCTGCAGGGTGCGGATCAGCTCCAGGCCGGTCCGGTCGCCGACGTGCGCCAGCCGCGGGTACTCGTGCCCGCCGAAGTTGCGCTGGGAGATCCGGCCGTCCTTGGTGCGGTCGAACAGCGCGCCCCAGGTCTCCAGCTCCCAGACCCGGTCCGGGGCCTCCCGGGCGTGCAGCTCGGCCATCCGCCAGTGGTTCAGGAACTTGCCGCCGCGCATGGTGTCGCGGAAGTGCGTCTGCCAGTTGTCGTCGGAGTTGACGTTGCCCATGCTGGCGGCGATGCCGCCCTCGGCCATCACCGTGTGGGCCTTGCCGAACAGCGACTTGCAGATGATCGCGGTGCGCATCCCCTGCTCGCGGGCCTCGATAGCGGCCCGCAGCCCCGCGCCTCCGGCGCCGACCACGACCACGTCGTACCTGTGGCGCTCCACCTCAGTCATTCGGTTCAGTCCTTCTCAGAAGAAGCGGGGGTCGCTGAAGGCACCGCTGGCGACCAGGTACACGTACAGGTCGGCGACCCCGACGCTGATCAGCGAGGCCCAGGCGAGCTGCATGTGACGGGCGTTCAGCTTCCCGACGAAGCTCCACATCCGGTACCTGACCGGGTGCTTGGAGAAGTGCTTCAGCCGCCCCCCGACGATGTGCCGGCAGGAGTGGCAGGACAGGGTGTACGCCCAGATCAGCCCGATGTTGACGAGCAGCACCAGGGTCCCCAGGCCGGCGTGCCCCCACTGCCCGGCCGGGTTGCGGAAGCCCAGCGCCGCGTCGTAGGTCAGGATGCCGGCGACCACGATGGCGAAGTAGAAGAAGTACCGGTGGATGTTCTGCAGCACCAGCGGGAAGCGGGTCTCCCCGCTGTACTTCGCGTGCGGCTCGGCCACCGCGCAGGCCGGGGGCGAGGACCAGAACGCCCGGTAGTAGGCCTTGCGGTAGTAGTAGCAGGTCATCCGGAAGCCCAGCGGGAAGATCAGCACGATCAGCGCCGGGGAGATCCGCCACCAACTGCCGAACAGCGCCCAGTCCGCGCCGCCCGGCATGTCCGGGCAGTTGGCCGCCAGGCAGGGCGAGTAGAACGGCGAGACGTACGGCGCCGCGTAGGAGGTGTGCAGCCCCCAGAACGCGCGCCAGGTGGAGTACACGATGAACGCCAGCAGCCCCAGCCCGGTGGCGAGTTGGGGCACCCACCAGCGGTCTGTGCGCAGGTGCCGCGCGGAGATGGCGGCCCGCCCGGGGGAGTGGACCCCCCGTCCCGGCGGTTCTGGACTGGACGGGGACTCCGGTGGCCGGATCTCGGTCGTCACGCTGCTCTCTTCCTCCTGCTGGTCGCTCCCGCGCACCGGTCAGCGGTGCCGGCAGCCGATGCCTTCGTCGTCGGCGTCACGCCACATCGACGGGTCGTACGGGGTGTCCGGGACGTCGACCATCGCCCGCGGCCCGGGGACCGGGCCCGCCGCCGCGGCGCTGAGCAGGGCGAGACTCTCCCGCAGGTGCACCAGGTCGGTGCGGACCCGCCGGACGTCGAGATCGGCGTCGTCGGTTCCCGGGAAGGCGGTCCGCAGCGCCCGGTCCAGTTCCTCCAGGCAGCGCCCGGCCGCGGCCAGGGGAGCGGGGCCGGGGGTAGGAGCAGTCGAGGGCATGACGATGCCACCTCCGCACGTGCGTGCTGATCAACATGTCTGATGTTCCGTCAGGCAGTGGTGCGGAAGCGAGTGTGTCCCCGATCACAGGCCGCTGGGAAGGGCTTGGGCAGGATTGGCGGGATTTCCCGAGTCCGCGCGGGCGGCGCGCGCCCCGCGGGCGGTGCGACCGCTGCCCCGAACGGGTGGTTCTTCGTACTGTCGTAGCCGTGTCGGGCGCCGGTCGCGGCTCCGGTGGATTTCAGTGATGGGGCGTCAAACCACCAGTCACCGGTCGATGTGCGCCGCTGTGCACGCACGAAGGTATGAGGTCACCGTGTCCCGTCGCCAGCTCTCCCACGGCCCGATCGCCGCCGTCGCCGCCGCCGCCCTCGGGGTGACCCTGGCGGCCTGCTCCGGCGGCGGCAGCGGCGGCGGAGGCGCCACGCCCAGGGCCGCCGACCTGGTCCAGGCGGGCCGGGCCTCGGTGGTCCAGGGCGGCACCCTGCGCTGGGCCGTCGACGCCGTGCCGAGCACCTTCAACGCCTTCCAGGCCGATGCCACCGACGACACCACGCTGGTTGCCGAGGCGGTGCTGCCCACCCTGTTCACCCTGGACGAGCACGCCGACGCCAAGCCGGACCCGGACTACCTGACCGGTGTCGAGCAGACCTCCGCGCAGCCGCAGACCGTGGTCTACCACCTCAACCCCAAGGCGGTCTGGAGCGACGGCAAGCCGCTCTCGGCGGCCGACTTCAGCGCCCAGTGGCACGCACTCAACGGCAAGGACCAGGCCTTCTGGACCGCGGGCACGGCCGGCTACGACGACATCGCCTCGGTCTCCCAGGGGGCGACCCCGCAGGACGTCAAGGTGGTCTTCAGCAAGCCCTACGGCCCGTGGAAGGGCCTGTTCGCACCGCTCTACCCGGCCGCGGCCACCGCCACCGCGGCGGCCTTCAACGAGGGCTCGCGGACCAAGCTGGCGGCCGACGCCGGCCCGTTCACGCTGAAGTCGGCGACCGGCGGCACGGTCACCGTGGTCCGCAACCCGCACTGGTGGGGCGAGCCGGCCAAGCTGGACGCCATCGACTTCACCGCCGTCGCCCCCGAGGCCCGCACGGCCGCGCTCAGCGCCGGGAAGCTGGACGTCGCCGACCTCAGCGAGACCGTCGACGACGACGGCGCCGCCGCGCTGACCAAGGCCGCCGCGGTGTCCGGGGTGACCCTGCACCGGGCCTCCGCCCCGGCCTACGTCCAGCTCACCCTGAACGGCGGCAGCGGCCCGCTGGCCGACCCGGACCTGCGCCGGGCGGTCGCCCAGGCGGTCGACCGGACCCAGATCGCCAATGCGGTGCTCACCCCGCTCGGCCTGCCCGCGGTGGCGCTCGGCAGCCACCTGGTGATGGCCGACCAGCAGGGCTACCAGGACGACAGCGGCGCGCTCGGGGCCGGCACCGACAACGCCGCCAAGCGGCTGGACGCGGCCGGCTGGAAGCTGGGCAACCCGGTCGCGGTGCAGGGCGACGCCGTCGCGCCGTCCAGCGCGGCCGCCACCCCGGCCCCGTCCGGCAGCGCCGGCGGCGCCAGCGGCTCGCCCGCGCCGTCCACCGGAGGACGGGCCAAGGACGGCCACCAGCTCGCGCTGACCCTGCTCACCCGCACCGGCTCGGCGCTGGACGCGCAGGTGGCCGGGCTGCTGACGACCCAGCTCGCCAAGATCGGAATCCCGGTCACCACCCGGGCGGTCTCCAGCGGCACCTTCTTCACCGACCACGTGGCCGGGGGCGACTTCGACCTGGCGCTGTTCTCCTGGCCCGCCTCCGCCTTCCCGGTCGCCGACGAGGCCGCGCTGTTCACCAAGCCGCAGGTGGGCCCGGACGGAGCGCCGGTGAACGGGCAGAACCTCTCCGGCACCGGCACCGACGAGGTGGACCGGCTGCTGGCCCAGGCCACCTCGGCGCTGGACCCGGCCCAGGCCGCGAAGCTGGTGGTCCAGGCGGACGCGCGGATCTGGCAGGAGGCCCCCTCGCTGCCGCTGTTCCAGCGCCCCGAGGTGGTCGCGGTCCGCTCCGGCGTGGCCAACGCCGGGGCCTTCGGCTTCACCGCGCCGCGGTTCCAGGACCTGGGCTTCACCCAGGCCCACTCCTGAGGCGGTTCTGAGCCCGTTCACGAGGGTGCGGCGGGGCGGAGTGTGACGCGGGTCGCACCGCTCGCGCCGGGGTGCGGCCCCGGCGCGGGCGGTGCCAGTGCGCGCGGCCCCGTACCATGGGGGTAAGCCGTGGCATGTTCTGCCCGGCAGGTGGACCGGCGGCAGGTGGCGCGGACGACTCGGGAGGGTCGGCGCATCGAGTGCGGCCCGAGCCAAACGGCACCGTCCACGCCCCACGACCCGGGAGATTCGCCCCCGTATGCCCACGCGTAATGACATCCGAAACGTCGCCATCGTCGCCCACGTCGACCACGGCAAGACCACGCTGGTCGATGCCATGCTCAAGCAGGCGGGCGCCTTCGCCGCTCATCAGCACCTCGATGACCGGATGATGGACTCGAACGACCTGGAGCGCGAGAAGGGCATCACCATTCTCGCGAAGAACACCGCGGTCAAGTACCACCCCAAGGGTGGCGGCGACGTGGTGACCATCAACATCATCGACACCCCCGGCCACGCCGACTTCGGCGGCGAGGTCGAGCGCGGCCTGTCCATGGTCGACGCAGTCGTGCTGCTGGTCGACGCCTCCGAGGGCCCGCTGCCGCAGACCCGCTTCGTGCTGCGCAAGGCGCTGACCGCGAACCTGCCGGTGATCCTCTGCATCAACAAGACGGACCGCCCGGACTCCCGGATCGACGAGGTCATCAACGAGACCTACGACCTCTTCCTGGACCTGGACGCGACCGAGGAGCAGATCGAGTTCCCGATCGTCTACGCCTGCGCGCGTGACGGCGTGGCCTCGCTGACCAAGCCGGAGAACGGCACCGTCCCGGCGGACAGCGACAACCTGGAGCCGTTCTTCTCCACCATCCTGTCGGCCGTCCCGGCCCCGACCTACACCGAGGGCGCGCCGCTGCAGGCGCACGTCACCAACCTCGACGCGGACAACTTCCTCGGCCGGATCGCGCTCTGCCGGGTCGAGGAGGGCGAGATCCGCAAGGGCCAGCAGGTGGCCTGGATCCAGCGCGACGGCACGATCAAGCAGGTCAAGGTCACCGAGCTGCTGATGACCGAGGCGCTCACCCGCAAGCCGGCCGAGCTGGCGGGCCCCGGTGACATCTGCGCGATCGCCGGCATCCCGGACATCATGATCGGCGAGACCCTGGCCGACCTGGAGAACCCGGTCGCGCTGCCGCTGATCACGGTGGACGAGCCGGCCATCTCGATGACCATCGGCACCAACACCTCGCCGATCGTCGGCAAGGGCGGCAAGGGCCACAAGCTCACCGCCCGGATGGTGAAGGACCGGCTGGACCGCGAGCTGATCGGCAACGTCTCGCTCCGGGTGCTGCCGACCGAGCGCCCGGACGCCTGGGAGGTCCAGGGCCGCGGCGAGCTGGCGCTGGCGATCCTGGTGGAGACCATGCGCCGGGAGATGTTCGAGCTGACCGTCGGCAAGCCGCAGGTGGTCACCAAGGAGATCAACGGCAAGCTGCACGAGCCGGTCGAGCGGATGACCATCGACGCCCCGGAGGAGTACCTGGGCGCGATCACCCAGCTCATGGCGGTCCGCAAGGGCCGCATGGAGACCATGACGAACCACGGCTCCGGCTGGGTCCGGATGGAGTTCGTGGTCCCGTCCCGCGGCCTGATCGGCTTCCGCACCCAGTTCCTCACGGACACCCGCGGCACCGGTATCGCGCACAGCATCTTCGAGGGCCACGAGCCGTGGTTCGGCGAGCTGCGGATGCGCAACAACGGCTCGCTGGTCGCCGACCGCGCGGGCGTGGTGACGCCGTTCGCGATGATGGGCCTGCAGGAGCGCGGCGTGATCTTCGTCGAGCCCACCACCGAGGTGTACGAGGGCATGATCATCGGAGAGAACTCCCGCTCCGACGACATGGACGTCAACATCACCAAGGAGAAGAAGCTCACCAACATGCGCGCCGCCTCCTCCGACACCACCGAGAACCTGGTGCCGCCGCGCAAGCTCTCGCTGGAGCAGTCGCTGGAGTTCTGCCGCGAGGACGAGTGCATCGAGGTCACCCCGGAGACCGTGCGCATCCGCAAGGTCGTCCTGGACGCGCAGACCCGCGGCCGGATGCGCGGCCGCAACAAGTAGCCGCGGGCGCCTCCGCGCGCTGGGCCGAACGCCGCCCGGCGGCACCCGAAAGGGTGTCGCCGGGCGGTTTTTTGCATCCCCGGGGCCGTGACTGTACGTAGTGTCGAGGGGTTCGCGTGTCCGCGCCCCGATGGTACGGATATCGGTGACATGATGCGCCCCGAGCGCACCTGCTGTCCGTTTGATGGCTGCTTGAACCCACCTGGACACGCCCGGCTTGCGAGACAAGGGTCACAGGCGTGTGATCAAAACGAAATGTAATTTGGTCATAAGCAGTTCTGATGGTGACGGATAGTAGGAATCGGGGTGCCCAGGGGTGGGTGCCGCGCGTACGGGAACGACTGGACAGCACGTCTGAGGAGGCACGTCCATGCGTGGAGCCACGCAAGCCAAGTTCGCCGCCGGAGCGATCGTCATCGCCCTTGCGGCCACTGCCTGCAGCAGCAGTGGGAGCGGGAGCGGCAGCTCCGGGAGCTCCGGCGCCGCGAACGCCAGTGGCGTTGTCCGCGCATGGTGGGGTGACCCGCAGAACCCGCTCATCCCGACCGACACCAATGAGGTGAACGGCGGAGCGGTGCTCAACATGATCTTCACGGGCCTGAAGTCCTACGACCCGAAGACCGCCAAGGCGATGAACGCCAACGCGGAGTCGGTCACCACCACCGACCAGCAGAACTTCACCATCAAGCTGAAGCCCGGCTGGAAGTTCAGCGACGGCACCACGGTGACCGCCCACTCCTACGTGGACGCCTGGAACTGGGGCACCTACCTGCCCAACGGCCAGAACAACACGGACCCGTTCTTCACCGCCATCAAGGGCTACACCGACGTGCACCCGGCCACCGGGGCGCCCACCGCGAAGACCATGTCCGGGCTGAAGGTCATCGACGACAACACCTTCACCGTGGCGCTCACCCACAAGTTCTCCACCTGGCCGGACACCCTGGGCTACTCGGCGTTCTACCCGCTGCCGCAGGCGTTCTTCACCAACAAGGCCGCGTGGGAGGCCAAGCCGATCGGCAACGGCCCCTACGTGATCCAGTCGTGGACCCACAGCCAGCAGATGCAGCTGCGGCCCAACCCCACCTACTCGGGCGACCAGAAGCCCAAGAACGGCGGGATCGACCTCAAGGTCTACACCGACGCCAACGCCGCCTACGCGGACCTGCAGTCGGGCAACCTGGACGTCGACAACGGCCTGCCGAACTCCGCGCTGAAGACCGTCCAGACCGACCTGAACGGCCGTTACATCAACGAGCCGGCCGGCATCAACCAGACCATCTCGTTCCCGCTGTACCAGCCGGGCTGGAACACCGCGAACGCGAAGCTGGTCCGGCAGGGCCTGTCCATGGCCATCGACCGGCCGACCATCACCAAGCAGATCTTCAACGACACCCGCACCCCGGCCACCGACTGGACCTCCCCGGTGCTCGGCGACGCGGGCGGCTACAAGGAGGGGCTGTGCGGTGACTTCTGCACCTACAACCCCACCAAGGCCAAGCAGCTGATCACCCAGGGCGGCGGCATCCCCGGCGGCCAGCTGACCATCAGCTACAACGCCGACGGTCCGCACAAGGAGTGGGTGGACGCGGTCTGCAACAGCATCAACAACGTGCTGGGCAACAACAAGGCCTGCGTCGGCAAGCCGGTCGGCACCTTCGCGGACTTCCGCAACCAGGTCACCAAGAAGCAGGAGACCGGCGCCTTCCGCACCGGCTGGCAGATGGACTACCCGCTGATCCAGGACTTCCTGCAGCCGCTTTACTACACCAACGCGGCCTCCAACGACTCCCACTACAGCAACAAGACCTTCGACTCGCTGGTCGACCAGGCCAACGCCGAGGGTGACACCACCAAGGCCATCGCCGACTTCCGGAGTGCCGAGCAGCAGTTGGTCACCGACATGCCGGTGATCCCGCTCTGGTACCAGAATGGCACCGCCGGCTGGTCGTCCAAGGTGAGCAACGTGACGCTGGACCCGTTCAGCGTCCCGGTCTACACCGACATCACCGTCAACAAGTAGCCGCCCGACGCCGGCCGCTGCTCGACGGACGGCGGCAGCCGGGAACCCACAGGTTCCCGGCTGCCGCCTCGCCCACTCCCTGGAGGTTCCATGGGGCGCTACGTCATCAGACGACTGCTCCAGATGATCCCGGTCTTCATCGGGACCACATTCATCATCTTCGCGATGGTGCACGCTCTCGGCGACCCCGTGAACGCGCTGTTCGGAGACAAGGCGCCGGACCCGGCCGTGGCCGCGCAGCTGCGGCAGCAGCTCGGGCTCAACGATCCGCTGTGGCTGCAGTACCTGCACTACATGAAGGGGATCTTCACCGGGGACCTCGGCAACACCTTCAGTGGACAGACCGTCACCTCGCTGCTGGCGTCGGCCTACCCGACCACGCTCAAGCTCACCGCGGTGGCCTTCACCGTCGAGGTGGTGTTCGGCATCGGGCTCGGCCTGATCAGCGGGCTGCGCCGGGGCAAGCTGGTGGACACGCTGGTGATGGTGCTGACCCTGCTGGTCATCTCGATCCCGGTGTTCGTGATCGGCTACGTGCTGCAGTACCTGCTCGGCGTGAAGTGGGGCATCGTCAACGCCACGGCCGGCTACGGCGCCCCGATCGGCGACCTGATCCTGCCCGGCTTCGTGCTCGCCTCGGTGTCGCTGGCCTACGTCGCCCGGCTGACCCGGACCACCGTCGCCGAGAACAGCAAGGCCGACTACGTCCGCACCGCGACCGCCAAGGGCCTGCCGCGCCGCCGGGTGGTGATGAACCACCTGCTGCGGAACTCGCTGATCCCGGTGATCACCTTCCTCGGCACCGACCTCGGCGCCCTGATGGGCGGCGCGCTGGTGACCGAGCGCATCTTCAACATCCAGGGTGTCGGCTACTGGCTCTACCAGGGCATCGTCCGGCAGAACACCCCCACGGTGGTCGGCTTCGTGACCATCCTGGTGGTGGTGTACCTCCTGGCCAACCTGCTCGTCGACCTGCTCTACGCGGTCCTGGACCCGAGGATCCGTTATGTCTGACCAGCAGCCGAACAAGCCCGAGGGCATCCCCGACGTCTCCAGCACCGAGTCCTCCAGCGCCTTTCCGGAGACCCCCACGCTGGGCGCGATGGGGGCACAGCCCCTGCTCGACAAGGAGGACCTGACCCGCACCCCGCCGCAGTCGGCGGAGGCGGTCGCGGTCACCGACCGGGAGGTGGCCCGCAGTCTCTGGCAGGACGCCTGGCGCGAGCTGCGCACCAACCCGGTCTTCCTGATCTCCGGCGTGCTGATCGTCTTCCTGGTGCTGGTCGCGATCTGGCCCGGTCTGTTCGACTCGACCGACCCGCTCCAGTGCGACCTGTCGAAGTCCCAGCTCGGCCCCACCTCCGGGCACCCCTTCGGCTTCGACACCCAGGGCTGCGACGTCTACGCCAGGACGATCTACGGCGCCCGCGCCTCGATCACGGTCGGCGTGTTCGCCACCCTGGGCGCGGCGCTGCTGGGCACGGTGATGGGCGGTCTGGCCGGCTTCTTCGGCGGCTGGATCGACGCGGTGGTCTCCCGGATCGCCGACATCTTCTTCGGCATCCCGATCCTGCTCGGCGGCCTGGTCTTCCTGTCCGTCATCCCGAGCCAGTCGATCTGGGTGGTGGTCGGCTTCATCGTGGTGCTCGGCTGGCCGCAGATCGCGCGCATCGCCCGAGGCGCGGTGATCACCGCGAAGCAGCAGGACTACGTGACCGCCGCGCGGGCGCTGGGCGCGGGCAACGGCCGGCTGATGCTGCGCCACATCATGCCCAACGCGCTGGCTCCGATCATCGTGGTGGCCACCATCGCCCTGGGCACCTACATCTCGCTCGAAGCGACCCTGTCCTACCTCGGCGTCGGCCTGAAGCCGCCGACCGTCTCCTGGGGCATCGACATCTCGGCGGCGGCGGACACCTTCCGCAACGCCCCGCACATGCTGCTGTTCCCCGCGGGCGCGCTGTGCATCACCATTCTGGCGTTCATCATGCTCGGCGATGCCGTTCGCGACGCCCTCGACCCCAAGCTGCGCTGAGAGAGGCGGAAACGTGAGTACAGCAGTCTCCGCACGCGCGAGGACCGGCGACACCGAGAACCAGCCCCTGCTGCAGGTCCGCGACCTGCACGTGGAGTTCCGGACCAGGGACGGCGTGGCCAAGGCCGTCAACGGGGTGAACTACAGCGTCAGGGCCGGTGAGACGCTGGCGATCCTGGGCGAGTCCGGCTCCGGCAAGTCGGTCTCCTCGCAGGCCGTGATGGGCATCCTGGACAGCCCGCCCGGGTTCGTCACCGGCGGCGAGATCCTGTTCAAGGGCCGCGACCTGCTCAAGCTCTCCGCCGAGGAGCGCCGCAAGGTCCGCGGCGCGCAGATGGCCATGGTGTTCCAGGACGCCCTGTCCTCGCTGAACCCGGTGCAGACCGTGGGCACCCAGCTCGGCGAGATGTACCGGGTGCACAAGGGCAGCAGCCGCAAGGACGCCAAGCTCAAGGCCGTCGAGCTGATGGAGCGGGTCGGCATCCCGGCCGCCAAGGAGCGGGTCAACCAGTACCCGCACCAGTTCTCCGGCGGTATGCGGCAGCGTGTCATGATCGCCATGGCGCTGGCGCTGGAGCCCGACCTGATCATCGCCGACGAGCCCACCACCGCCCTGGACGTCACCGTCCAGGCCCAGGTGATGGAGCTGCTGCAGGACCTGCAGCGCGAGTACGACATGGGCCTGATCCTGATCACCCACGACCTCGGCGTGGTCGCCGACGTCGCGGACAAGATCGCGGTGATGTACGCGGGCCGGATCGTCGAGACCGCCCCGGTGCACGAGCTGTACGCGCGCCCGGCGCACCCGTACACCCGCGGGCTGCTGGACTCGATCCCGCGGCTGGACCAGAAGGGGCAGGAGCTCTACGCGATCAAGGGCCTGCCGCCGAACCTGCTGCGGATCCCGTCCGGCTGCGCCTTCAACCCGCGCTGCCCGATGGCGCAGGAGGTCTGCCGGGTCGAGGTGCCGCCGCTGCACGCGGTCACCGAGGACGACGGGCGCGAGCTGCCGGGCCGCGGCAGCGCCTGCCACTTCTGGAAGGAGACCCTCCATGGCTGAGGCGTCGGAATCGGTCAGAAGCGGGCACGGGGAGCCGATCCTCCAGGTCCGCGACCTGCGGAAGCACTTCCCGCTGCACCAGGGGATCGTCTTCAAGAAGCAGGTGGGCGCGGTCAAGGCGGTGGACGGGGTCTCCTTCGACCTCTACCAGGGCGAGACCCTGGGCATCGTCGGCGAGTCGGGCTGCGGCAAGTCGACCCTGGCCAAGGTGCTGATGAACCTGGAACGGGCGACGTCGGGCCAGGTGCTGTTCAAGGGCGAGGACATCTCCAAGGCGTCCGGCAAGGCGCTGAAGTCGATCCGCCGCAACATCCAGATGGTCTTCCAGGACCCGTACACCTCGCTGAACCCCCGGATGACGGTGGGCGACATCATCGGCGAGCCGTACGAGATCCACCCGGAGGTGGCCCCCAAGGGAGACCGCCGCAAGGCGGTGCAGGACCTGCTGGACGTGGTCGGGCTGAACCCCGAGTACATCAACCGGTACCCGCACCAGTTCTCCGGCGGCCAGCGCCAGCGCATCGGGATCGCCCGCGGCCTGGCCCTCAAGCCGGAGATCATCATCGCGGACGAGCCAGTGTCGGCCCTGGACGTGTCGGTGCAGGCGCAGGTGATCAACCTGCTGGAGCAGCTGCAGGGCGAGTTCGACCTCTCCTACATGTTCATCGCGCACGACCTCTCCATCGTCCGGCACATCTCCGACCGGGTCGGCGTGATGTACCTGGGCAAGATGGTGGAGATCGGCTCCGACGAGGAGATCTACGAGCACCCGACGCACCCGTACACCCAGGCGCTGCTGTCCGCGGTGCCGGTGCCGGACCCGTCCGGGCGCGAGGGCCGGGAGCGGATCCTGCTCTCCGGCGACATCCCCTCGCCGGCCAACCCGCCGTCCGGCTGCCGCTTCCGCACCCGCTGCTGGAAGGCGCAGGAGAAGTGCTCGACCGATGAGCCGTTGCTGGCCGTCCCCGAGCTGTTCCGGGGTCAGGACACCCCGGCCGCGCACGAGTCGGCCTGCCACTTCGCCGAGGACGTGGACGTGGTCGGCGCGAGCTGAGCCGCACCCCTCAGGGCCCCTCAGCGGCCCCCCAGGCCCCGTACGCCCCTCAGGGGGTGTACGGGGCTTCGGCGTTCGCGGTGACCCGGTAGAGGGCTGCTCCGGGCCTGCGGGTGACCACCTCGGTCGGCGCCCCGTCGGTGAACAGCGCGGCGGCGCCGTCGTCCAGGGCCCAGCCGGGGGGCAGCGCGCCGGAGCCGACCGCGGCCCGGTACGCCGGGCGGCGGTGCTCCTCGGAGTCGTAGTGCGGGCACATGCTGCCGGGCAGCAGGCCGAGCCCGTCCGGCAGCGGAGCCAGTGCGCCGAAGGAGTCGGTCAGGCAGGCCTCGAACCAGCAGGCGGCCCCGGCGCTGATGCCGCAGAGCAGCACCCCGGCCGCGTAGGCCTCGCGCAGGATCTCGTCCAGGCCGTGGGTCCGCCAGACCGCCAGCAGGTTCGCGGTGCTGCCGCCGCCGACGTACAGCACGTCCTGGGACAGCACGAAGCGGCGCAGGTCCGGCTCGGTGCGGCGGAACAGCGGCAGTTCGGCGGGCTCGCAGTCGCGCGGCCCGAAGGCGCTGCGGAAGCGCTCGACATAGCCGGCCGAGTCGCCGCTCGCGGTCGGCACGAAGCACACCCTGGGCCGGGCCCGACCGGTCAGCCCGAGCACGTAGTCGTCGAGGACGGTGTCCGGGTCGTTCGAGAAGCCGCCGCCGAGCAGGACCACGCGTCCGGGTGCCGTGTTCATGATCGCCATGCTAGCGGCGGGCCCGGCCGGGCCCGCAACGCCGGCGGCCCCGCCCAGTCGTGCCGGATCCGAGCCACCGTCAGCGGAAGACCGACCG